>CALZHX010000041.1 GCA_945787435.1 uncultured Woeseiaceae bacterium | reverse complement strand
GTTGGACTCGTAACATTGACCTCGGTCAGATAGTCGCCAATAACGTCAATGCCCGCGAACAGAACTCCGGCATCGCGCAGTACGGGCCCGACCGTTTCGCAAATCGAGCGATCAGCATCTGACAGTTCCTGGCCGACTCCGGTGGCACCCATAACCAGGTTGCCGCGATGGTCATCGTCCGATGGAACCCGAGCCAGCGCATAGGGCACGGCCTCGCCATTGACAAGAAGTATGCGTTTGTCGCCGGCGCTGATCTCGGGAATGAACACTTGCGCCATCGCGAACTGCAGCCCGTAATCAGTCAGGGTCTCGAAGATGACGTTGGCATTCTTGTCGCCTTTGCTGACGACAAAAATGGACTTGCCACCCATGCCGTCGAGCGGTTTCGCGACAATGCGCTCGTGTTCGTCGAGAAACGCTTTCATTTCCGGCATTGATCGTGTGATTAGCGTGCCCGGTGTGCAGTCAGGGAACCAGGCCGTGTATGCCTTCTCGTTCATGTCGCGCAACGCCTGCGGGTTATTGACGATCAGGGCGCCAGCCGCGAGCGCGCGGTCAAGGATGTATGTCGTATAGATGTACTCCATGTCGAACGGCGGGTCTTTGCGCATCAGGATGACGTCCAGCGCCCCGAGTTCGACCTCTTCTTGTGCGCCCAGCTCGAACCAGTCGGAATTATCGTCTTCTACGCTAAGCCGATGGGACTGCCCGTAGGCCCGGCCGCTCGACAGCTTGAGGTCGTGCTGCTGAAAATAGTGTATTTCTGCGCTGCGCCGCTGCGCCTCCAGCAACATTGCGAAGGAACTGTCCTTGTATGGCGCAATGGACTCAATCGGGTCCATGATGATGCCGATTCTGAGCGTGCCGCTGACCATCGCCGAGTTCCAGACCCCTGACAGATTCGAGCGAGCAACTATACCTTGGAATCAAGGGGTAAGCGTTGAAAATTCTTAAGATTTTGCGCTTCGCAACGGGCGTCGTAGCGGGAGTTATGTCAATATGGTACAAGTCGGTTTTGCTGAGCTGTATACGGCTGCCAACTGCCATGGTGCAGCGAAAAAGACAACATAGAGAGAATCCTGGGGGATTCCAGAAAAGCGTGAGGAAATCCGGTGTCAAATAACGCATCTCGAAGTCTCAATGGCCTCAAGATCCTCGTCGTGGATGACAGCAAGACCATCCGCCGCACAGCAGAAACCCTGCTGACGAAGGAGGGTTGCCAGGTATTCACAGCTATCGACGGCTTTGACGCATTGTCAAAAATTGCCGATCACCAGCCCGACCTGATTTTTGTCGACATCATGATGCCGCGTCTTGACGGCTACGAGACCTGTTCCCTGATTAAGCACAACAAGATGTTCAAGGAAACACCGGTCATCATGCTGTCATCGAAGGACGGCCTTTTCGACCGTGCGCGCGGGCGCATAGTCGGGTCGGAACAATACCTGACCAAACCATTTACCAAAGATGAGTTGCTTGGTGCGATTTCGAACCAGGTCAACTAGTCATTACTTACAAAGCACGTTGCAAAGGAAACGTTGATGGCAGTAATTCTCATCATCGATGACTCGCCGACCGAACTGCATATGTTTCAGAAAATGCTCGAGAAAGGCGGCTTCGAAACACTCGTGGCTGACAGCGGCGAGGAGGGCTTGCGAAAGGCGAAGTCATCCCGGCCTGACTGCATCCTGATGGATGTTGTTATGCCGGGCATGAACGGGTTTCAGGCGACCCGCAAGCTGACGCAGGATTCGGATACGGCGGGCATTCCGGTCATCATGATTACGACCAAGGACCAGGAGACGGACAAGATATGGGGCATGCGCCAGGGCGCGGTGGATTATCTCGTCAAGCCAGTCGAGGCAAAGCAGCTAGTGGCCAAGATCAATGCGGTGATGGCTGCCTGAATGAGTGAGTCGGTGGATCTCGCGAAGCTCGTGGAGCAGCCGTTTGATTTGCTGCAGGAGATGGAGCGGCGCAGTCAACAGGCACACTCGGGCCAACACAGCGGCGCACAACCTTCTGAGTGGGTTGGCGTCGGATTCCGAATTGGCGAGGAGCATTTTGTTGCCAGTCGTGAACACGTTCGTGAGGTGCTCATGTTACCCGATGGCATGACGCGGGTACCCGGCGCCAAACGCTGGATGCTCGGTATCGCAAATCTGCGCGGTCACTTGTTACCACTTGTGGACGTCAAGCTGTTGCTCGGCAGCGGTCGTACGACCTTGCGGCGTAACACCCGCGTGATTTCAATTAATCATCGGGAAATCCCTGCTGGACTTGTCGTCGACGAAGTTCTCGGGTTTCGCCGTTTCATGGATCACGAATACACAGACACCTGGCCCGAGACTATCGTCCGTTGCGACCGGTTCCTGACCGGGGCTTACCAGCGCGGTGAGGACACGTGGCCCGTCATCAACCTGTTCGATTTCATCGAAAGCAACCTGTTTTTGCAGGCCGCAGCCGAATAGGAATAACTTCAGAGTTAGTAACTTATGGCTAATACAGCAGACACATCATCCACCTTCAAATTAGTCGTGGTAATAGCCGCGATCCTGTTGCTTGGTGCCGCGGCGCTCGCGTACTTGCAGTCCACCAGCGCGGGGCGCGGGTCGGCATCCGACTGGAGCCAACTCGAATCGCATGCTGCCGAAGTGCAAGATGGTCGCCGCAAGGTCAATGCCCTCGCGGAATCCGTCGGTACTGTGAATACCCAGGTCGGGGCAGTCCTTGGATTGACCGAGGAAATGTTGAGCCGGTCAGGCTCGACGGACATCGTGCTCCAGTTCCAGTATCGCGCTGCTCAAATCGGTACTTATGCGACGACGTTGCTGGCAAACCCGGAAGCGTCCACAGCCGCGCAGAAGATGACCGAAGATGCAGCATATCTTCGTGCGGTCGAGACCGCGCTGGCTGGCGGTGAAACAGAGCTCGATGTTCGGCCGTTGAATGCCGAAGGACAGGAGGTGGTCGTTGTGCCGTTGCAAAGCCACCTGACTGATATTGACGGGGCCCTGGAAAGAATCAATGCTGGCGTAGGAGCTGTCGAGGACCTGGCAAACGCAGAGACCCGGCTAGCGGCAGTGTCCGCCAGGCTCGCATCCTCCAGCTCTGCGAGCCCACTTCCGGGCTTTCTGCAGAGTCCATGGATACCCCTTGGCCTGATCGGGATCGCTATTCTGCTGGTCATCGGCTTGCTGGTCCTGAATTCCAAATCCGCAGAGTTTGAGTCAACGGCGAAGGTTCAGGCAGCACAGAACGAACGCAATCAGCAGGCAATTTTGCGCCTGCTCGATGAAATGGGCAGCCTCGCCGACGGTGATTTGACGGTCGAGGCAACAGTCACCGAGGACATTACCGGAACGATCGCCGACTCCTTTAACTTTGCGATCGAAGAGCTGCGCAAGCTCGTAGCGACGGTCAACGAAACCGCGATCATGGTTGACTCTGCGGCGAAACAGACCGAGAGCACCGCCACTCACCTGGCCAAGGCCTCGGACAATCAGGGCCGCGAAATCAACGCGGCAACGGAATCGATCGTGTCGATGGCGGCGTCGATCGAGGAAGTATCAGGCAATGCCGAACGGTCATCTGATGTTGCACGCCATTCGGTCGAAGTCGCGCATAAGGGCGGTGAGGCCGTGCGCCGCACGATCGATGGCATGAACACTATTCGCGAGACGATTCAGGACACGTCGAAACGAATCAAGCGCCTGGGTGAAAGTTCGCAGGAGATTGGCAATATCGTTGAGCTGATCAACGACATAGCGGAGCAAACGAACATCCTCGCTCTCAATGCATCGATCCAGGCATCGATGGCGGGAGAAGCCGGTCGCGGATTTGCAGTTGTCGCCGACGAAGTGCAACGACTCGCCGAACGCTCCACGAATGCGACGAAGCAAATCGAAGTGCTTGTTCGCACCATTCAGGCGGATACCAATGAGGCTGTGGTATCGATGGAGCGCAGTACGACGGACGTCGTTGGCGGCGCGCTGCTGGCCGAGAATGCAGGTGCCGCGCTGGACGAGATTGAGCAGGTATCCAACCAGATCGCGAGCCTCGTACAGAACATCTCCGGTTCCGCGCGGCAGCAGGCCGGATCTGCTGCCGACGTTACACGGCGTACTACGCGCCTGCGTGAAATCAGCGAGCAAACCGGCAAGGCGACGACGGCAACTGCAGCAGCTATTGCGAAGTTGTCGGAGCTCGCGTCGCAGCTGCGAAAAACCGTTGCAGGTTTCACACTACCCAACGAGGCGCTGCAGGCGAGAACGCTGTCCACAACTTCATCAGATGCGATGGCCGCCAAAACGGGCGGGCAAGTCAAAGCGGGCTAGGGCGATACGGACCGTTAAATGACTGGCGATACCGGCATACACGAGCAACACGTCCAGGATGCAGGCGGTGGCAGCACTCTGAGTTCGCTTGCGATCGTCGCCGATGAGCTCATGGAGACGATTCGCAACGCCCATCTCGCGCTCGAAGACTGTGTCGACGGTCGCGGCGGATCGGCGGCACTGGTTCGCGCCGGCGAACTGCTGCATCAGGCTCGTGGTGCATTGCACATGACGGAAACCTACGGCGCTGCACTTCTTACCGAGGAAATGGAGTTTGGCTGCAAGTACCTGGCAGGCCTGCGCGCCGGTAAGGGTCGTGAGGATGGGCTCGATGCGCTAACCCGTGCAATGGTGCAATTGCCGACTTACATCGAACGCCTGCTCGGCGGCGGTCGCGATATTGCACTGGTTCTGTTGCCGATGCTCAACGACCTGCGCGCGGCGCGTGGCGAACCGCTCCTCTCCGAAGGCACGCTGCTGCTGTTAAACCTCTCGCCCAGTCGCGCGACGAAGGCTGCCGAGAAGCGTGAAGGATCGGGCGAGGATCCGGTTGAGGTTGCTACGCGCCTGAGGCCGAAATTCCAGCTAGCGCTGCTTGGCTGGATCAAGGGTGGGGACAATCAGCGCCACCTTGAGACCTTGTCGTCAGTGTCGGCAAAACTTGAGCGCGCTGCGACGCGCGATGACATGTACCAGCTGTACTGGGTCGTCGGCGGTGTACTTGAGTCTTTGCAGGATGGCGGCCTCGAAACTTCGGTCGCCCTGAAGCGGCTGCTCGGCCAGACAGATCGGCAGATTAAACGAATTATCGATGAGGGAATCGAAGCGTTCGATAACCACCCGATCGATGACCTTCTGAATAATCTTCTTTACTACGTCGCCCGATCCAGCACCTCCGGTGAGCGTATCGGGGAGATTCGAGCGGCATTTAATCTCTCTGAACTTCTGCCGGGTGATGAACAGGTCGAGCATGCACGCGAAGCGTTATCCGCGCCCAGCGTCAAGCTCATGGAGACGGTCGCGTCGGCTATCAAGGAAGACCTGGCTCGCGTAAAAGACGTACTCGATATATTCGTTCGAACGGGCATGAACAAGCCCGCGGACCTGGTCCCGCAACTCGAGTTGCTGAAGAAGATCAGCGACACACTCGGTGTGCTTGGGCTCGGTGAGTTGCGTGGCGACATCGACGGCGAGATTGATCGTCTCAAGACTGTCGTCGAACGTGGCGGCGGTGCGTCGGACCAGATCATCCTGGATATCGCATCTACGCTGTTGCGTGTCGAGGACCGTCTCGACCAGCAACTCATTCGCCTGATCAAACCAAGCGACTTTGGCGACGACGGTGACGCCGCGGACCTGCCGCCGCAGGAAGCAGCCGATTATCAGCAAGTCGCGGAATCGGTCATGCGCGAGTGCATCATCAATCTCGCGAGGATCAAAGAGACTGTCGGTCAGAGCCTTTCGTCACAGGCGCCATCACAAGGACTCGACAGCGTCCCATCGTTAATACGTGGCATCAAGGCCGGACTACTGATGCTCAACAAGACCCGCGCGATGGAAATCGTTGATCGTGTCGGGCAGCTGATTACATTGACGCTTGCAGGCGATGGACCAATGCGACTGTCGCAGAAAGATACCGATCGTATGGCCGATGCCATTGTCAGCATCGAGTACTACATGGAGACAGTCAAAGCGGGTCGTAGCGAGCCATGGTACATGCTCGATAACGCCGAGGCTTGTCTCGCCGTCCTGCGCGACGTCGAACACCGACTGTCAGAGGAAGCCAAGGCACCGGCCACGGTCCAACAGACACAAAAGCTCGATGTGATCGAGGTTGCGAAACAGGCCGAGGAGATGGCGATGGCCGAACAGGCACGGCTGCATGCAACGGAAGTCATGCCGCTGCCGGTTGTTGCGCCCGATGCCGAACACCTCGATCCGGAGTTGCTCGAGTTGTTTATCGAGGAAGCCAGGGAAGAAGTCGCGTCAATCAAACGCAAGTTGCCGGCCTGGCAGGAAGAACCCGATGACATGGAAACGCTGATCACGGTCCGGCGTTCTTTCCATACACTCAAAGGCAGTGGCCGCATGGTGGGTGCAGAGCGCATCGGCGAATACTGCTGGACCGTTGAGAATCTGCTGAACCGCCTGATCAATCGAACGCTTGTGCGTACCCCTCCAATGGTGGATTTCATCATTGAGGCGGCCGCAGCGGTGCCAGAACTGATTGAGCAGCTCGAGGTTGGTACCGAACCGGGTTCTGATTTGAGAATGCTCATGGCGCGGGCAACGGCCTTTGCTGAAGGCGATCCGAACGCAGCCGTCCTGACGATTTCACGGCCCGACAAGGCAGTAGTCGAGGAAGAAGAGCCGGCCCTGGAGATGGATCCGGTTCTGCTCGACATCTTTTCGAAAGAAACAGCCGGACACCTCAAGGTTATTGTCGATTACCTCGCTGCATGCGAAGGACACCAGCCGCCATTCGACGTGACGGACAAGCTTTACCGCGCATGCCACACGCTGCACGGCAGCGCGAACATGGCGAATGTCGACCGAGGCGTGGCAGTTGCAGCGATCCTGAACCGATTCGTGCGGCGCATCTATGATTACAAGGTCGGCTTCCAGAAGTCCGGGCTTGATGCCTTGCGCGCGGCAGCACGGGCGATAGGCACGATTGTTGGCGATATCAACAAGCCTGATCGTACGCGTGCCGATTACACGGCACTGATCGAGCATATCTCCAAGCTGTCGGATGCGGTTCAGCCCGAAGACACTTACGTCACAGACGACGTCGTCGAAATTACACCTGCCGCCGCTGCGGCTCCTGACGTCGAAGAAACCCCGCAGCCAGCGGTCGAGGTTGTCTCCGGCGAACCGGAATACGACGCGGAGATTGCGGCGATTTTCACCGAAGAATCGGCCGAGCTTCTTGAATCTACTGACAAGGCTTTGTTGCGGTGGACTGGCGACAAGAAATCGTCGCAGTCAATGGAAGAGCTCAAGCGTCACCTGCATACGCTGAAAGGTGGTGCGCGGATGGCCGGCATCACGGCAATGGGCAATCTGAGTCACGAACTCGAGACGCTGTTAATTTCGCTGGATGGTGGTCGTGTCAAGGCAACCGCGGTAATCGATGAACTATTGCAGCACAGCGTCGACGAGCTGCATCGCATGCGTGATGCCGTAATTGCCGGCAAGGCCGTCCCGTCGGCAGGAGACCTGGAAAAGCGCATCCGGCAGGCAAATGCCGGTTTTGAAGTCGCCGATGATTCTGAAGTTGAGACGGCACCGCCCGAGCCGGACGTCGAGGCCGCGCCAACCGCCGAATTTACGATCGAGCCTGAAGATACGGTCAGCATGGTTATCGTCGATACACCACTGGCCGATGAACTCGCAGAGATCGCCAAGGCGCCGACCGTCGATTCGCCATCGCCGGAACCTGAGCCGGAACCGAAACCAGCACCACCTCCAGAGCCGGAGGCCGCGCCGAGGAAAATGGTCAAGGCGCCACCGCGGGAAAAAGACGAGGAGCCAAAATCTGCGGCCGCGTCAGGCCGAGCCGAGCCACGCCAGGAGTTCGCGCGGATCGACGCCGAGCTGCTCGAAGACCTCCTGAATGCTGCGGGCGAGATCAGTATTTATCATTCGCGCCTGACACAGCAGGTCAGTTCGTTCGAGTTTCATGTTGAAGAGCTGGAGCAAACGATCAGTCGCCTGCGCGGACAGCTTCGCAAACTAGAGATCGAAACCGAGGCGCAGATCATGCACGGCCATCAGGACACATTGGTCGCACGTGATTTTGATCCGCTTGAACTCGATCGTTATTCGAATATTCAGCAGTTGTCGCGCGCGCTCGCCGAATCGGCCAGTGACCTCAGTAGCCTCAAGGATCTGATGCAGTCACTGACTACCGAGGCCGAAAGTCTGCTCGTGCAGCAATCACGAGTGACGGCCGAACTGCAGGACGGCCTGATGCGTACGCGCATGGTGCCATTCGAGCGTCACGTACCGCGACTGACGCGACTGGTACGACAGATTGCCAAGGAGGCCGACAAGCGAGCCGAACTGGCTGTCGAGGGGGCGTCCGGTGAGCTCGATCGCCAGGTCCTCGAAAAGATGTTGCCGCCATTCGAGCACATGCTGCGCAATGCCGTCGTACACGGCATCGAGACGTCTGACGAGCGCCAGAAATCCGACAAGCCAGCAACCGGCCGCATCACCATCCGCCTGCACCGCGAGGGCTCCGAGATGGTGATCGATGTTGCCGACGATGGCAGGGGGCTCGATGTCGATGCGATTCGGCGCAAGGCCTACGAGCTCGACATGCTCAAGCCGGATTCGAAAGTGACTGATCAAGAGATCATGGAACTGATTCTGACGCCGGGCTTTACGACGGCCGGCAAGGTCACACAATCTGCCGGGCGTGGCGTCGGTATGGATGTCGTCGCGAATGAAGTCAAAAAGCTTGGTGGTTCACTGCGTATTTCGTCAGTCACAGGTCAAGGCACAAACTTCACGGTACGCCTGCCGTTTACGCTTGCAATTACACAGTCCCTGGTCGTTCGCACGGGCGAAGAAGTGTACGCGCTGCCGTTGCCGTCGGTTGAAGGCGTGGCGAGGATTCCACGCGGCGAACTCGAAAACCTGTTGAGCCAAAGCGAGCCGAGTTTTCAGTACGGCGAGGAATCCTACAAGTTCCGTCACCTGGGCATGTATCTCGGCGGGCAGGCCGCGAAGTTGCCTGAAGACGAACCCTTCATCCCGGTCATACTCGTTCGTGCCGGCGAATTCTCGGCTGCGCTCCTGACCGACGAGATGATTGCGAGTCGCGAAATCGTCGTCAAGACCATCGGGCCGCAGCTGGCGAGCATCCGCGGCATTTCCGGCGCGACTATTCTCGGCGATGGCCGCATTGTCCTGATCCTCGATATCGCAGCCCTTGTTCGCACCGGCGCGCCTGTTGTCGAGCTTAAGAAAGCCGCGCCGACACCCGCGGATGACCGTCCGCTGGCGCTCGTCGTCGATGACTCTATTACAGTGCGGCGCGTGACCGAACGCTTCCTGCAGCGTAACGGTTTGCGAGTCGTCACAGCCAAGGACGGGCTCGACGCAATCAGCGTTATTTCCGAACACAAACCCGACATCATCCTGCTCGACATCGAAATGCCGCGTATGGATGGTTATGAATTTGCATCACATGTGCGCAACGACCCGCGCATCGCCGACATACCGATCATCATGGTGACATCGCGAGTTGGCGACAAGCATCGTGCCCGCGCGATAGAGCTTGGTGTCAATGACTACCTGGGCAAACCCTACCAGGATGCTGAATTGCTTGAAGCGATGGCTCGCCTGCTTGAAGAAAAAGGAATCACCTTGACGTGAGCACAGAAAACGACGAACTCTATAGCTTGCTCATACCGCTGGCCGATGATCGCCTGATCGTTCCGCGCGCCTGCGTTGTTGAAGTTGTCCGTTTTTCGAAACCTGATCACGAAGCCGGCGCTCACGCCTGGATGCTCGGAACTGTTAACTGGAATGGGCGGCAGTTGCCCGTGATGTCCTTTGAGGGCGCGTTGGGCAAGGAAGTGCCCGCGCCAACCGGGCGCACGCGAATTGTCGTTTTTTATGCCAGCACCGGGCAGCTCAAGACCAGCTATTTTGGCGTGCTGACGCAGGGTTTCCCGCAACTGGTTCGGGTCAACCGCGACGTACTCGATCTGCATACGACAGAAGGGTGGCCCGAGGAAGCGCCCGTACTTTGCAGGGTCAAAATGATCAACGAGTTTCCACTCATTCCCGATCTCGACAAACTCGAGTCGATGCTCGCCCAGGAATCCATCCAGGCCTGACTCCAATGAACAGTAGTAAGGTTGGTGCCATTCTTGTTCGTCTTGGGTCTATTGCCATATTGCTTAGTGCTGTCTACCACTTGGTCCAGAATCACTCGTCGTACTATGGTGAGGGCCTATCAACGAGCGCGAAGTTCGGCATGTTCGC
>CALZHX010000040.1 GCA_945787435.1 uncultured Woeseiaceae bacterium | reverse complement strand
GCCGTCATGAAATCGATGGTCTCGACAGCTCGCAGTGCGACCACGTACTCGTAGCGACGACCATCACCCATGACGCCGACCGACTTCACCGGCAGGAAAACAGCAAACGCCTGGCTGACCTCGTCGTACAGATCGTGATTGCGAAGCTCCTCGATGAAGATGTCATCAGCGAATTGCAGTTTCTCGACGTAGTCTCTTTTGACCTCGCCAAGTACGCGCACGCCAAGGCCGGGGCCCGGGAATGGGTGGCGCATAACCATGTCGCGCGGCAAACCGAGTTCCATGCCGATCTTGCGCACCTCGTCCTTGAACAACTCACGCAATGGCTCCACGAGGGACATGCGCATGTCGTCCGGCAAGCCGCCAACGTTGTGGTGCGACTTGATGACGTGCGCCTTGCCGGTCTTGCTGCCGGCTGATTCGATGACGTCGGGATATATCGTTCCCTGCGCGAGCCAGTCTATGCCTTCGAGCTTGTGAGATTCCTCATCGAACACTTCGATGAAACTGCCGCCGATAATCTTGCGTTTTTTCTCCGGGTCGGACTCGCCGGCCAGCGCGTCGAAGAAGCGGTCCGCAGCGTTTACACGGATGACATTTATGTTCATGTGCTCGGCGAAGGTCTCCATGACCTGGTCGCCCTCGTTGTGGCGCAGCAGGCCGTGGTCAACAAACACGCATGTGAGTTGATCGCCAATCGCCTCGTGCAACAGGGCCGCAACCACGGACGAATCCACTCCGCCCGAGAGTCCGAGGAGCACCTTTCCGTCACCAACCTGGGCACGCACATTTTCGATCGCATCCGCGACGATGTTGCCTGCCGTCCAGTCACCCGGGGAGCCGCAAATCTCACGCACAAAGCGCCGCATGATCGCGTCACCGTGCAGCGTGTGCGTGACCTCGGGGTGAAACTGCACACCGTAGAAATTACGGTCCGTATCTTCCATCGCCGCTATCGGCGAATTCGGGCTGTTGGCCGAGATAACAAAACCCGGCGGTACGTCTTCTACGCGGTCGCCATGGCTCATCCAGACTTTGAGCATTGGCTTAGCGCTATCTGAGTCGCTGAACCCACCGAACAGCGCAGAGTCGCCCGGTGTGATTTCCGCATAGCCGAATTCGCGATGTTCCGACGCTTCGACCTTGCCGCCAAGTTCTGCGGCCATCGTCTGCATGCCGTAGCAGATGCCAAGCACGGGTACGCCGAGTTCAAAGATCACGCGCGATGCTTTGGGCGGCTCATCGAGATTCACAGATTCCGGGCCACCCGACAGGATTACACCGGACGGGTTGAATGCCCGGATATCGTCGCCCGACATATCCCAGGGATGAATCTCTGAATACACACCGCATTCTCGAACGCGGCGGGCAATCAACTGGGTGTACTGGCCGCCGAAGTCGACGATCAGCAGGCGGTGGGCATGGATATCCAAGTAACAGGTTCCGTCAGCTGGTGCGATAGTTGGGGGGCTCTTTGGTGATCGTCACGTCGTGTACATGGCTTTCTTTCATGCCGGCACCGGTAATTTGCACGAACTGCGGCCGGGTGCGCATTTCCTCGATATTGCTACTGCCGGTGTAACCCATTGCTGCGCGCACGCCGCCGATGAGCTGATGCACGATCGCGATCAGGCTGCCTTTGTAGGCGACCCGACCTTCTACACCTTCAGGCACAAGTTTCTCGAGTTCCTCGGTCGCATCCTGAAAGTAGCGATCCGAAGAGCCATGCGACTGTCCCATCGCACCGATCGAGCCCATGCCACGGTAGGATTTGTAAGAACGCCCCTGGTACAGCTCAACCTCACCGGGGGACTCCTCGGTACCCGCGAACAGACCACCGATCATGACCGAGTGTGCGCCCGCGACGAGCGCCTTGGCGATGTCGCCCGAATAGCGGATGCCGCCGTCAGCGATGAAGGGTACACCCGCGTTTTTCAGCGACGCGGCAACGTCGCCGACTGCCGACATCTGTGGGACGCCAACGCCGGCCACGATTCGGGTCGTGCATATCGAACCAGGCCCGACACCGACCTTCACGCCATCGGCACCGGCCTTGACCAGCGTCTCGGCCGCCTCGCCTGTGACGATGTTGCCGCCGATAACCTGGATATCGGAAAACGAGTCCTTGATCTTACGCACTCGCTCGATAACGCCTTTCGAGAAACCGTGCGCGGTGTCGACGATAAGGACATCGACTCCCGCCGCAACCAGTGCATCGACACGGTCGTCCGTGTCGTAGCCTGTGCCCACTGCAGCACCGACACGCAGCGCGCCGCTGCTGTCCTTGCAGGCGTTCGGGAAGTCTTTTGCTTTCTGGAAGTCCTTCGCCGTAATCATGCCCTTGAGTTCGTCTTCGTCGTTGATCACCAGGACCTTTTCAATGCGATGCTGGTGCAACAGAGACTTCACTTCGTCGTCGCTGGCCCCTTCCGCCACCGTAACCAGTCGCGCTTTCGGCGTCATGACTTCGGACACCGGCGCACCCATACGTGTTTCGAAGCGTAAGTCGCGCCCCGTGACGATACCCACCGTTCTTTTGCCATCGACAACCGGCACACCGGAGATGCCCATCGAATGCGTGAGATCGATGACCTCGCGGATCGTCATGTCGGGCGCAACAGTGATGGGTTTGCGGACTATGCCACTCTCGAATTTCTTGACCTGCCCAACCTCACGGGCCTGCTGCTCAATGGGCATGTTCTTGTGGATGATGCCGATGCCGCCTTCCTGGGCGAGCGCGATAGCGAGGCGCGATTCGGTCACCGAGTCCATCGCCGCAGAGACCAACGGAATATTTAGCCGGATTTCGCGGGTTAACTGCGTGCTCAGATCGACTTCGTGAGGCAGCACCGACGAGTAACCCGGCTGCAGGAGGACATCGTCGAACGTGAGGGCTTCCTTGGCGATTCGCATGAGAGTTCCGGGATCCTTGTGAGGAGGTGAATCGGACAATTCTACGCCGATCAGATTTTCGGCAAAAGCTTTGCAGGCTTCGTTATACTCGCGAGCATGGAAAAAGCGGGCCAAGTGAATGCGACGGCAGCCGCGATCACCGTCACCCAGCTCAACCGCCAGGTCAAGGCGCTGCTCGAGCAGGGAATCGCGCGCCTCTGGGTCGAGGGCGAGATATCCAATATCGCCAAACCTGCTTCGGGCCATATCTATTTCACGCTAAAGGACAATTCTGCGCAGATCCGCGCGGCCTTTTTTCGTCAGCGCCAGCGTGGACCGACCATCGGTCTCAAGAATGGCGACCAGGTCCTGGCATTCGGGCGTGTCAGTCTTTACGAGCCACGTGGCGACTACCAGCTGATCCTCGAACAGGTCGAACCCGCGGGCGAAGGCGCCCTCAAGCGCCAGTTCGAAGTCCTTAAGAAAATGCTGGCTGCCGAGGGCCTGTTCGACGAGGACCGCAAACAGGATTTGCCCACCCTGCCCGAACGCATTGGTGTCATCACCTCCCCGACCGGCGCGGCCATTCGCGATATTGTCAGCATCCTGGGTCGCCGCTTTCCGTCGATCCCGGTGATTGTCTATCCGGCTGCCGTCCAGGGTGACGCCGCCGTACCTGAGCTGATCGCCGCGCTCGATACCGCAGCTCGCCGCGACGAGTGTGACGTATTGATCATTGGGCGCGGTGGCGGCTCACTCGAAGACCTGTGGGCGTTCAATGAAGAGAAACTGGCCCGGGCTATCGTCAATTGTCCGATTCCGATCATTAGCGCTGTCGGGCACGAGATTGACTTCACGATCGCTGATTTTGTCGCCGATGTTCGAGCGCCGACCCCATCCGGCGCAGCGCAACTCGCCGTGCCCGATCGGCAAGACTGGCTGCGCTCGATCAATTCGCTGGCCGCCCGCATCGCGCGACTGGGACAGCGAACCGTCGAGGATCGTAGTCAGGCTCTCGATTGGCTGGCGCGGCGTCTGGCCCAGGGCAGCCCCATGGCGACGCTACATCGGTCGGCCGCCCGGTTAGCTGATCTACGGCGACGTGTCAGCTCCGGAACTCGCGACGCGCTGGCGGACAGCAAGCATCGCCTCGAGCTCGCGATGCGAGGGATGCACACAGTTAGCCCGCTGGCCACGCTCGACCGTGGCTACGCCATCATTGAGGATGAGAAAACAGGCAAGGTTCTCACGAGCGCGGCGCAGGCCATTGTTGGCAGCGACATTCGCGCCCGTCTCGGCAAGGGCGAACTTACGGCGACAGTGAAGTCCAGGAAAGAGACATGATGCTTCGATTCCTTTTCACATTACTGCTGGTACTCGCCGGAGCGGGCACTGCGGCCGACACGCAAAGTTCGTCCT
>CALZHX010000039.1 GCA_945787435.1 uncultured Woeseiaceae bacterium | reverse complement strand
TAGGCGACAATGTAATCCCGTATTTCAGGCTGCCTTGATGATGTTGGACTTTGATTTTGGCCTTGGCGAGGATATCGATCTCTTGCGCGAAACTGTTCGCGCATTTGCCACTGACCGTATCACGCCTCGTGCCAACGTAATTGACGAGAAAAACGAGTTCCCGCGCGACCTCTGGCCTGAACTCGGCGACCTGGGGCTGCTCGGAATAACGATTGAAGATGAGTATGGCGGCTCGGGGCTAGGCTACCTCGCACACGTTGTCGCGATGGAAGAAATCAGCCGGGCGTCGGCCTCAGTCGGGCTGTCCTACGGCGCGCACTCCAATCTATGCGTCAACCAGTTGCGTCGCTGGGGCAGTGAGGAACAGAAAGCCCGGTTTCTGCCCGCGCTTGTGTCCGGTGAACACCTGGGAGCCCTGGCCATGAGCGAGGCAGGTGCGGGCTCGGATGTCATGGGCATGCGCACGACAGCTGCGCTCGATGGCGACGACTATATTCTTAACGGCTCCAAGATGTGGATCACGAATGCGCCGCAAGCCGATGTCATGATCGTGTACGCCGTCACGGATCCGGATGCCGGCAATCGCAAACTCAGCGCTTTCATTGTTGAACGCGGTATGCCAGGAATGTCGACGCCGCAAAAGCTGGACAAGCTTGGTATGCGAGGATCCGACACGAGCGAAGTACTTCTGCAGGATTGCCGCGTGCCTGTTGCCAATCTGCTGGCGACTGAAGGCCAAGGCGCGGCGATCCTGATGAGCGGGCTCGACTACGAACGGGTCGTGCTGGCTGGCGGACCGCTGGGCATTATGTGTGCCTGCATGGACGTGGTCATGCCCTATGTTCACGATCGCAAGCAATTCGGACAGGCCATTGGCGAGTTCCAGTTGATGCAGGGCAAGCTCGCCGACATGTACACGACCATGAACAGCAGTCGCGCTTACGTATATGCGGTCGCGCAGGCTGCCGATCGCGGCCAGACCACCCGATTCGATGCGGCTGGTTGCATCCTCGTCGCTGCAGAAGAAGCGGTCTGGATGGCGAGCCAGTCGATCCAGGCACTGGGTGGCAACGGCTATATCAACGAGTATCCGACCGGGCGCCTGTTGCGCGACGCCAAACTGTATGAGATCGGCGCCGGAACCAGCGAGATCCGGCGCATGCTGATCGGTCGCGAGCTGTTCAATGCCAGTCATTGAAACCAAGATTGATCGCGAGTCGGACGACTTTCGGCAAAACGCCGAAGCCAATGCTGCACTTGCCGTGGAACTGCAGGAACTTCGTGAGCAGATCAACACCGGCGGACCGGCACGATCCAGAGAGCGCCACCTCGTGCGTGGCAAGCTGTTGCCGCGGGATCGTATTGACGAGCTGACCGACGACGGCTCGCCGTTTCTCGAGACCGGACAGCTGGCGGCATGGCAGGTCTACAGCGATGAGGTACCGGCGGCCGGCCTGATTACGGGCATCGGTCGCGTCAACGGCATCGAATGCATGATCGTCGCGAATGACGCCACGGTAAAAGGCGGTACTTATTACCCACTGACGGTGAAGAAACACCTGCGTGCGCAGGAAATCGCCGAGCAGAATCACTTGCCGTGCATTTATCTCGTCGACTCCGGTGGTGCTTTCCTGCCGCGACAAGACGAAGTGTTTCCCGATCGCGATCACTTTGGGCGCATTTTTTATAATCAGGCGCGCATGTCAGCGAAGGGCATTTCGCAAATTGCTGTTGTGATGGGCTCGTGCACGGCCGGAGGCGCCTACGTGCCCGCGATGTGTGATGAAGCCATCATCGTACGCAACCAGGGCACGATCTTCCTCGGGGGGCCGCCGTTGGTAAAAGCGGCTACCGGTGAAGTCGTAGATGCTGAGACACTCGGCGGGGGGGCCGTGCATTCCCGGATTTCAGGGGTTACCGACCACCTTGCCGATGACGATCATCACGCACTGGCGATTGCACGCGAAATAGTCGCCAACCTGAATGTCACAAAACGTGTCGATCTCGCTGTACGCGAATCGGCGGAGCCGAACTACCCGGCCGATGACATCTACGGCATCGTTTCGCGGGAATATCGTTTTCCCTACGATATTCGTGAAGTGATCGCCAGGATTGTCGACGGATCGGAATTCCAGGAATTCAAAAAACTCTATGGATCGACGCTTGTCTGCGGCTTTGCACACATCGATGGCTATCCCGTCGGCATCGTCGCGAACAACGGCATACTGTTCATGGAGTCGGCGCAGAAAGGTGCGCACTTTATTCAACTCTGCAATCGTCGTGGCATTCCGCTGGTTTTCCTGCAGAACATCACCGGGTTCATGGTGGGCAAGCGCGTGGAACATGCCGGTATTGCGAAAGATGGCGCAAAGATGGTGAATGCCGTTGCGACTGCGACCGTGCCCAAGTTTACGGTCGTCATCGGCGGCTCATTTGGCGCCGGCAACTACGCGATGTGTGGCCGGGCGTACAACCCTCGCATGTTGTGGATGTGGCCGAATGCGCGCATCTCGGTCATGGGCGGCGAACAGGCATCCCTGGTGCTGTCGACCGTCAAACAGGACGGACTTGATGCGCGTGGCGAGACGTGGCCGGATGAAGAGCGGGAGCAATTCGAAACCAGCATTCGCGACCAGTACGAGTCCCAGGGGCACCCGTTCTATGCGAGCGCACGGTTGTGGGATGACGGTGTTATCGATCCTGTCGAGACGCGTCTGGTATTGTCGCTGGGTCTGTCGGCCGCCATGAATCGGCCGCGCGAAGACGAAACGCCGTTTGGCGTCTTCAGGATGTAAGGAGCTCGAATGACCTCGCTAGTGGAAAAGACTATCCGATGACGCTATATCACGACGAGTTGCTGGCAGCATCTGTAGATGACCTGCCTCTCAGCTACAACGACACGGAAACAATGCTGTATGCACAAAGCATCGGCTTCGGCCGCGACCCGGTCCATTCAAAAGAGCTGGCGTTTGTCTACGAGCAGGGCCCGTTGCTGCGTACGGTGCCGACCATGGCCAGCGTGCTGGTGCCGGATATGTTCCCGCCTGATCTTGGCTGGGATTTCACTCAGGTGTTGCATGCCGAACAGCGGTTGCAGCTGCATCGGCCAGTGCCGCCATCGGCTGAGATGCTGATTAGCAAACGGATTGTCGATGTATTCGATCGGGGCCCCAGGCGAGGTGCCATGCTGTTGTTTGAAGTCGACGGACGGCTCGCGAAAGATGACACGGCAGTGTTCACGCTTGGAATGACCGTGATTGCTCGCGGTGACGGTGGATTTGGCGGCGCCTCGGGTAGTGCGCCAATGCCCCACCGCGTGCCGCGGCGCGAGCCCGACCTGAGTTGCGACAGCGATACTCGAGTCGACCAGGCTTTGTTGTTTCGGCTCAATGGTGACCGCAATCCCTTGCACGCCGATCCCGGGACGGCCGGGCGGGCAGGATTTGATGTTCCCATCCTGCATGGTTTGTGTACTTACGGCATTGCATGCCGCGCGATCCTCAGGACGATTTGCGAGTACGACGACACATTGATTACCGGGTTCGACGCGCGCTTCTCGTCTCCCGTCATGCCCGGCGACACCGTTCGTACCGACATGTGGCAGGACGGCAATATAGTGTCGTTCAGCTGTACGGCTGTTGAGCGCGATGTCATCGTGCTGCGCAACGGCAAATGCACATTGGCAACATAAGCGGGGATCACCATGAGTGAGCCAGTACAGGTTTCGATCACGGACCATATTGCACAGGTCACGCTGAACCGGCCCGACAAGGCAAACGCGGTCAACCTCGCGATGTTTGATGCGTTGGGTGCGGCAGGCAGGGAGCTCGCCGAGAACCGCGCAGTTCGTGCTGTCGTGCTGACCGGCGCCGGCGATAATTTTTGCGCAGGCATCGACGTCAGCCTGTTTACTGACAAACAGTTTGCGATAGACAGCAAGTCGTTGTCACCCCTCCCGGGCTCAATCGCAAACCGTTTTCAGGCGGCAGCATATACTTGGCGCCAGTTGCCGGTCCCCGTGATTTGCGCCATCCGCGGCGTCGCTTTCGGCGCGGGATTGCAGATCGCGATGGGTGCGGACTTGCGCTATGCGCGCGCGGATTCGAGCCTCTCGATTATGGAGGTAAAGTGGGGCCTGATCCCGGACATGGCGATCACGACGACGGTGCGCGACCTGCTAGCGCTGGATCGCGCCAAGGAAATGGCGTGGTCGGGCAGGGTGGTCGGTGGTGAGGAAGCATCCCACCTGGGTCTGGTGACGACATTGCACGACGATCCGCAAGCCGCGGCAATGGAGACGGCACGCTCGATCTGTGTAAAATCGCCCGATGCAATTCGTTCGGTGAAGCGCCTGCTCAACACTGCGTGGCGCCTGTCGGACGCCGAAGCACTGGCCCTGGAAGCGGAATTGCAGTTAGGGGTGTTGGGGAAAAAGAACCAGATCGAAGCCGCCATGGCGAACATGCAGAAACGGTCGCCTGAATTTGACGATTGAGTGCGGTTTCAGGTGGAACTATCCCGAAGTCGCCACAGTCCAATTAACTATTCAAAGTCTATGCAAAACAGTGAATTGAATAGAGTGTTCCAGAATTCAAGAGTCATGCTTGGACTTGCCGCGTGCCTGTTTACTTCGCTCGCCGCGGCGCAATCCACAAGTTCCTTTCCCGAAATGCCGGTCAACGCAAAAACTCTGCGTGTGCAGAACCAGGCCGAGTAAGTCTACGAGCGAACCGATTACAAACGCGCGTTCTTTATCTACCGCAACGAGCTCGCGCCGATCGGCGACAAGTA
>CALZHX010000038.1 GCA_945787435.1 uncultured Woeseiaceae bacterium | reverse complement strand
AGTCATGGTTTCCGGGCTGGCGTCGATTGCCGGTACAGTACTCGCGGGTTACGTATTGATGGGCGCCGAACTCAAGTACCTGCTTGCAGCGGCCTTTATGGCCGCGCCGGGTGGTCTGTTAATGGCCAAGATCATTATGCCGGACGACGAAGTCGTCCCGGCGGGTGGGCACGAGAAGCTCGTGATGGAGCCGAGCGACCACAAGAATGTCATCCTTGCAGCAGCATCGGGCACTACGGATGGTTTAAGGCTGGCGGCCAATATCGGCGCAATGCTCATTGCATTCGTGGCACTGATCGCGTTGTTCAATGGGCTGGTAGGTGGGCTCTTTAGCCTGGTCGGTATCGACGGCATTACCCTGCAGTTCATTCTCGGCAAGATATTTCAGCCGTTGATGTTCTTGCTCAGCGTACCGTGGGAGGAGGCCGAGGCGGCCGGGGCGTTATTCGGGGAGAAACTCATCCTCAACGAGTTCGTTGCCTTCTCGCATTTGAATGATTACCTGGCAGGCATGAGTCCGCGCACTATCGCGGTAACGACATTCACACTGTGCGGCTTTGCCAACCTTTCTTCGATCGCGATTTTGCTGGGCGGCCTCGGCGTGCTCGTTCCCGAGAAGCGCGACCTGATCGGCCAGCTTGGCATCAAGGCCGTGCTGGCCGCGTCGCTGTCGAACCTGATGAGCGCAGCGCTGGCTGGGATCATGCTGACGTTCTGAATCGTGACCCGCAAGATCATCATCGATTGCGACCCCGGGCAGGACGACGCCGTCGCCCTGTTCCTGGCGTTCGCGTCACCGGAGCTCGAAATCCTCGGAATTACAACGGTGGGTGGGAACGTCCCGCTTGAGTTGACGCATCGCAACGCGCGCATGATGTGTGATATTGCCGAGACTGAAGTGCCTGTCTACGCGGGTTGCGACAAACCGATGCGTCAACCGCTTCGAACGGCGGAATACATCCATGGCGACACCGGAATCAACGGCATCGATGTATTCGAACCCCGGACACCGTTACGGGACAAACATGGCGTCGACTTTATTGTCGAGACGCTGCTAACCGCCGAAGACGATTCAATCACGCTGGTACCGACGGGCCCGCTGACAAACATCGGCACCGCCGTTAGTCGTGACTCGGCAATCTTGCAAAAAATAGAACGTATCGTATTGATGGGTGGTGCCATGCGGGAAGGTGGCAATCGCACTCCGTCGGCAGAGTTCAATATCCTCGTCGACCCTGATGCGGCCGACATCGTGTTTCGTTGTGGTCGACCGATCGTACAGATGGGACTTGATGTGACGCACCAGGTGCTGTCGACGCAGGATCGTATTGATCGCATACGGGCACTCGATAATCCCGTTGCTGAAGCGACCGCCGGCATGATCAGCTTCTTCGAACGTTATGACATGAGCAAATACTCAGCGCCCGGTGCGCCCCTGCACGATCCGTGTACTATCGCGTGGCTCATCAAGCCGGAATTGTTCACCGGCAAGGACTGCAATGTGGCGATCGAAGCACGATCGGAGCTGACGCTTGGTCACACGGCAGTCGATTTCTGGCATGTGACCGACCGGCCAAAAAATGTGCATTGGATACACGAGGTTGACAGTGATGGATTTTACGATCTGCTGACCGAGCGCCTTGCGGGCTATGGAGAAAACATATGAGCTCGATCGCCGTAATTGGCTCGGTCAATCTCGACCTGGTCGCCACGGTAAAGAAACTCCCGGAAGCCGGTGAAACAGTGACGGACGCGGAACTCAACCGCTTCCCCGGCGGCAAGGGCGCTAACCAGGCGTTGGCGGCGCAACGCCTCGGCGCCGACGTACACCTGATCGCCTGTATCGGCGACGACGCGTCGGCTGATGAAGCACTCGTGCTCCTACAGGAAGGTGGCGTCGATCTGTCGCGTGTACAGCGTGTTCCCGATATGCCGACCGGAACGGCCCTGATCGCGGTCGCACAGTCGGGCGAGAATCACATCGTTGTCGCGCCCGGCGCCAATCGTTCGCTGACACCGGATATGCTCACCTTGTCGGATGCCGATGCGTTGATCTGCCAGCTCGAGGTGCCCGTCGATACGGTGGCAAAAGCTGCGCAGGAGTTTGGGGGCTTCGTCTGCGTAAATCTTGCACCGGCAATGCACATTGATGTTTCGATACTGCAGCGCGCCGATCTCATCATCGTGAACGAAGTCGAATCATCCTGGTACGGCGACAGCCTGTCCGCTGCCAGCGGAATGATCGCAACGACATTCGGCGCCGCAGGCGCTGAGCTCAGCAAGAACGGCGAGGACATTGCACGAGCGAAGCCGCCCAGAATCGAGACCGTAGATACAACGGCTGCCGGCGATACGTTTACGGCCGCACTGACTGTCGCCCTGGTAGAAGGTCAGGGCTATGAGGAGGCTTTGCAATTCGCCTGCGCCGCTGGTGCAGCTGCCGCGACCAAGCTCGGTGCACAGCCCAGTCTGCCAACTCGAGACGAAGTATTGGCCCTTCTATAGGAGCCCGCTCAAGCGGGCGACAATCCGCTT
>CALZHX010000037.1 GCA_945787435.1 uncultured Woeseiaceae bacterium | reverse complement strand
TACGGCTGCATGTACACGCGTCCGCGTCACATCTTTCCGGAGAAAGACGCAGGCCCCGGTTCCGAGTCGACATCCAAACCGCACTTCATGGATGACTTGTTGGCAGCCGCAGGTGCAGAGAACGTCGAGTTCCCACTGAAGACGGCTTGCTGTGGCGGTGCACATACGTTGTCAGACAGTGATATGTCGACAAAGCTGGTACTCAATATTCTTAAAGCCGCAAAACTCTCCGGCGCCGACGTCATTGCTACGGAGTGTCCAACTTGTCATTCGGGTCTCGAGATGCACCAGATCAGGGCCGAGAAGACGCTTGGCGAGACAGTCGATATCAAGATTCTGTATTTCACACAGCTGCTCGGCATGGCGCTCGGTCTCAAACCAAAGAAGGTGGGTGTTCACGAGAATATCTCTGATTCCGTCAAATTCCTTAAAGAGAAAGGGTTGGCGTGACACCGCTGGCGGACATCGAAACAGCAATTGCTGCGGTCAGTCCGAAGCCGGATATGCATGCTGCGGCGGACGAATTGCTGCGCCTGAGCGAGGAAGTGATCGAGCATTGGGTCATAGCAAGGGGCGAAGAGCCGACCGCGGATTCGCGCGAAGGATTCCGCTTGCTGGCCCTGCATCGCCAGGGTGCGAAGGGCGATCCGAGCTTCAACGCCTGCCGTGAGACTTGCCGCGAGATTGTCTATCACTACAACCTGGTAACAATGCAGTCCGAGCCTGCGGAAACTACGAATCGCCTCGAAATGATGAAGATGATATCCAGTCATCTGTATTTGTTTATCAGCGGCAAGATGCAGGTCGCCGCGCTGGGGGAGTTTTGTTGTTCCGCAAAGCCGATCCGGACACCAACCGAATTTGACTCTGGAACTACGAAGGAGGCATAGCAATGCCAGTTGTACGCGGATGTAATCTGCCTGACGAGCTACTCTACGACGTTGATAATCACATCTGGTTCCAGGACCAGGGCGATGGCACTGTCAAACTTGGTATGACCGCCGTTGCCACCGCAATGGCTGGAAAACTGGTTGCCTATACTCCGAAGCGCGTTGGCCGCTCTGTCAGGGCTGGCAAGTCCTGCGGCACGCTCGAGTCTGGCAAATGGGTAGGCCCGGCAAAGTCTGCCGCCGGTGGCGAAGTGATGGCGGTCAATGATGACCTCGTCAACAATCCAAGTCTTGCCAACGATGATCCTTACGCAGCCTGGCTGGCCGTCCTCAAGCCCGAAGACTGGGCCAGCGTTGTCGGCACACTCGTCGTCGGATCAGATGTCACTGCAGCCTACGAAGCCAAAATGGATTCTGAAGGCTTCGGTGGTTGTGCGTAGTTGCGCCGACTCCCGGAGGGAGGGTTCATGAACGATTCCAGTGAGCCGGTAATGCCGGAAGATTTTGCCAAGATGGCGGAGCTGCACGATATGGCAGCAAATGCCTGCGAGCTGCTCAAAGCGATGGCTAACGAGTGGCGACTGATGATTCTTTGTCAGCTTGCAGAAGGTGAGAAAACCGTTAGCGAACTGCAGAGCATGCTCGGCTTGAGCCAGTCGGCCTTGTCTCAGCACCTGGCCATATTGCGCCGCGAAAAGATCGTTCAATCAAGAAAACACGCCCAGTCAGTGAGCTATTCGCTGACTGGCGATGAAGCAACCAAGGTAATGGAATCGCTGCACGATGTCTTTTGCGGTGCAGTGTCCACAAAGGAGTAAACGAAATGAAACTTAGAACCAGAAATGCTGCGGCAATGCTGTCAGCATTCGGCCTGTTCGCGCTTAGCGGTGCTGCAATGGCGACCAACGGCTATTTCACGCACGGCGTTGGCACCGAGTCCAAGGGTATGGCCGGCTCGGGTGTCGGCTCTAATTCGGCAAGCGGGCCAATTAACGGCGCGACGAATCCGGCGTTGGCCGTGTTCGCCGAAGATGGCTGGGAATTGGGTCTGGGTTTGTTCAGCCCCATGCGCAGCTATGAAGCGGGTCCGAGCCTTGCACTGGGCAGCGGCGGTGCATTCACGATCGGTGAAGGCAGCTTTGACAGCAGCAGCGAGTGGTTCCCAATCCCTTACGTCGCCAAGAATTTCCGATTGGGCGGTGGCAGCGTCATCAACCTGGCATTCTACGGTCGCGGCGGTATGAACACGGACTGGGATGACCCGGGTACGTCGGCCTGGTTTGATCCGACCGGGGCCGGCGGATTGGGTGTTCAGTTTCCCGGGACATTCGGTGGCGGCGATTCCGGTGTCGATTTGTCGCAGGCATTCCTGGCCGTGAATTGGGCTGGCAAAGCCGGCGAAAACTTCAGCTGGGGATTGGGTCCTGTTCTTGCGGTGCAGATGTTCGAAGCGACGGGTGTCGCGGCATTTGCTCCATTCACCAAGACGTTCGCAGAATCAATCGTTGGCGGTGGTGGTCCCGTTCCTGTGAATTCACTGACTAATAACAGTCATGAGACGTCTACAGGTTACGGTTTTGCCGGTGGAGTCTGGTGGGCAATGGGCAGCACGGTAAGCGCTGGTGTGGCGTACCAGTCGAAGATCTCGATGAGCGAGCTTGACGACTATTCAGATCTATTTGCCGAGGCCGGTGGATTTGATATTCCAGCTTCGACCAAACTCGGTATTTCCTTCAAAGGCAGTAACGATGTACG
>CALZHX010000036.1 GCA_945787435.1 uncultured Woeseiaceae bacterium | reverse complement strand
GCCATGCGCGAACTCGGGAATGATTACAACAAGGCGTACAAGAAATCGGCCCGCGTGGTTGGTGATGTCATCGGTAAATACCATCCGCACGGCGATTCGGCTGTGTATGACACCATCGTTCGCATGGCCCAGCCATTTTCGATGCGGGCGTTGCTCGTGGACGGTCAGGGAAACTTTGGGTCGGTGGATGGCGATGCGCCGGCGGCGATGCGCTACACCGAAGTGCGCATGTCCAGAATCGCGCACGAACTCCTTGCCGATATCGAAAAAGAAACCGTAGATTTTGTCGAGAACTACGACGGTTCCGAGTCCGAACCGTCAGTCATGCCGACACGGCTCCCGAATCTGCTGGTCAACGGCTCGTCGGGAATCGCGGTTGGTATGGCGACCAATATTCCGCCGCACAATCTCAATGAGGTCGTTGCTGCCGCACTGGCGGTCATTGACAACCCCGCGATTGATATTCCGCAACTCATGGAACACATCCCGGGTCCCGATTTCCCAACGGCTGGCATCATTAATGGCGCTGCAGGGATTTATTCGGCCTATCGCACCGGGCGCGGGCGAGTACATATCCGCGCTCGCACCCACGTTGAGCCGTTCGGAAAGCAAAATCGTGAAGCTATCATCGTCACGGAACTGCCGTACCAGGTTAACAAGGCGAGACTCATCGAGAAGATCGCCGAACTCGTGCGGGACAAGCGGATTGAAGGCATCAGCGAGCTGCGTGACGAGTCCGATAAGGACGGAATGCGCGTCGTCATCGAACTGCGCAAGGGCGAGGTCAGCGATGTCGTCCTGAACAACCTTTACAAGCAAACGCCGATGCAAAGCGTCTTCGGCATCAACATGGTTGCCCTGCACGAAGGTCAACCCAAGCTCATGAACCTGAAGCAGGTTCTGGAAGCTTTCCTGTCACATCGTCGCGAGGTCGTTACCCGGCGCACGATATTTGATCTGCGCAAGGCAAGGGACCGCGCCCACGTCCTTGAAGGCCAGGCCGTCGCGCTGGCCAATATCGACGAAGTGATTGCGCTGATAAAGGCCTCGCCATCGCCGGCTGAGGCCAAGGTTGCTCTCATGGGCAAGGCCTGGGCGCCGGGTTCTGTCAACGAGATGCTGGAACGGGCAGGGGGAACCGATACGCGGCCGGATGGGCTCGAAGACGGATTTGGGCTCGTCGAAGGCGTTTACCACCTTTCTGCCGTACAGGCTCAGGCGATACTGGACTTGCGCCTGCACCGCCTTACGGGTCTCGAGCAAAATAAAATAGTTAATGAATACAAAGAGATATTAGACAAAATTAAAGAGTTTTCTAGTATTCTTGCGGACCCCGACAAGCTGCTCCAGGTCATTCGCGATGAGCTGCACGAAGTTCGGGATGCGTTTGGTGACGAACGTCGCACCGAGATCGTTCAGGATCACAGCGATCTCAGTGTAGAAGACCTGATTCCGAGCGAGGACGTCGTTGTTACGTTGTCGCATGGCGGGTATGCCAAGGCGCAGCCGATTGGTGATTACCAGGCTCAAAAACGTGGTGGCCGTGGCAGATCGGCGACCAAGGTCAAAGATGAGGACTTCATCGATAACCTGTTTGTCGCCAATACGCACGATACGATCCTGTGCTTTTCCAGCCGCGGCAAGATGTACTGGCTCAAGGTTTACCAGGTTCCGCAGGCCAGTCGCGGCTCGCGTGGCAAGCCCATCGTGAATCTGTTGCCGCTGGAAGCTGGTGAGCGCATCAATGCGGTTCTGCCGATCAAGGATTACGCCGAGGACAGTTTTGTCTTTATGGCGACATCGGGCGGCACGGTCAAAAAGACGTCACTGAGCCTGTTCTCCCGGCCTCGCAGCAACGGCATCATCGCGGTGGACCTGCGCGGCGACCAACTCGTAGACGTCGCTATTACCGACGGCAGCGCGGAAATATTGCTGGTAGCGAGTTCGGGCAAGAGCATCCGTTTCCGCGAGAAAGATGTGCGTCCGATGGGTCGCGGCGCAGCCGGTGTGAGAGGCATCAAGCTTGCGGCAGACCACGAGGTTATTGCCCTGACGATCATTCGCGACGGACTGATCCTGACTGCGACAGAGAACGGCTATGGCAAGCGAACTGCCGTCGAAGACTTCCCGGTCCAGGGACGCGGTGGTCAGGGCGTTATTGCCATCCAGACCAGCACGCGCAACGGCAGAACCGTTGGCGCAGTTCAGGTCGCCGAAGACGATGAAATCATGTTGATCAGCTCTAACGGCACACTCGTGCGCACGGCCGTAGACGACATTTCTGTGCAGGGCCGCAATACCCAGGGCGTTCGCCTGATCCGCGTCGGGCAAGAGCAGCGACTCGTCGGTCTTGCACGTATAGAATTTATTGAAGAAGACGAAGAGTAAGTCCATTCACCTATTACTCCGCGTCTATCACCATGTAAGGATCCCAGCGACATGTCTCGCGTCTACAATTTTTCCGCCGGCCCGGCAGCCCTGCCGCTCGAAGTGCTTGAAACGATCCGCCAGGATATCCCTGACTGGCAAGGGACCGGCATGTCCGTCATGGAGATCAGCCATCGCAGCAAAGAGT
>CALZHX010000035.1 GCA_945787435.1 uncultured Woeseiaceae bacterium | reverse complement strand
CGTTCGAGCTTCTGTGGCAACACGCAATCGGGGATTCGACCTTCTTCGTGAGCCTGATTATACAGAGGCAAAACGTCGGTCCATTGAGAGATCAACGATTCGATTCGATTCTCGCTCGACGGGTGGGTGGAATAAAACTCCGCGGGCCCTTCGCCACCGGCCTCTTCAGCCATGTTTTGCCACAGCGGTACGGCAGCACGTGGATCAAAACCGGCTTTCGCCATGAACTCGAGGCCAATGACATCGGCCTCCGTCTCCTGGCCACGTTTGTAGGGCAGTACGAGTTTGACCATTGCGCCATGTTGCAGCACTTGCTCCGCCGTATACTGTGCGCCGTAGTGCCCGCCACCGAGCAGCACAGCAGCAACCTGGATACCGATCTCCATGCCTTTGCCGCCGCCCTGCGAGAGCTTACTCTTGGTGTGCCCGGCCGTGACATGCGCGATTTCGTGGCCGATAACGGCGGCCAGCTGATGCTGGTCACGTGCTGCCCTGAGGATGCCTTCAAAAATGACAATCTTGCCGCCGGGCATGACGAAGGCATTGAGTTCGTTGGTCTCCAGAATGGCCATTTCCCAGTTCATGTCGCTGTCGGGTGGCTCCAGGGACAAAACCACGGCGTTGGCAACACAGGCTATGTAGTCAATCGTTTCCTGATCCGTCGTCAGGGGTGCCGAGGCCTTGAGTCGCGCGAACTCCTTCGCCGCCTCAGCCTCCATTTCGGCGTCAGACACCGCATTTGCCGCAGTTGATGCGACAAGCCCCGTCAACGCGACGAGCGATATTGACAGGAATAATCTGGAGCGCTGCATAGTCATGAGATTTCCTCGAACCGGGACCCTCCGGCCCCGCCTATAGTCTACGACAATTTTAGGGCCTGCCGGTTCCGGTTTCTGCCGCGGCTAGCGTGGCAGGCGCGATTCGAACCTGCGGCGCCAACCCGTCGCATCGGCTTTCTCGAGGGCGCTGTCGATGTTTGCCATAAGACGCTTTTGCAGCGGCTGCTTGATGCGGTAAGTCAGGGCGTAGAGATCCCGCTCCACCGCACGCTCGCTCAAGAGCTCATCGCTGGTCTGGATCTCGTCCGCAAGACCCATCTCCAGCGCCCGGGTGCCGTACCAGTGTTCACCCGTCGCAACCTTTTCCAGATCGAGATCGGGCCGGTACTCGCTTACCGCCGCCTTGAACAGAGCGTGCACATCTTCAAGCTCTTCTTTGAGCTTGGCGCGATCTTCGTCCGTATTCTCGCCAAACATCGTGACAGTTCGCTTGTACTTGCCCGCCGTAACCTGCTCAAAATCGACCCCGTGACTGTCGAGGAAGCGATTGAAGTTCGGGATTTGCGCCAACACGCCAATCGAGCCGAGAATCGCAAAGGGTGCCGCATAAATCTTCGATGCGACGCAGGCCATCAGGTAGCCGCCGCTCGCTGCGACCTTGTCGACACAGACTATCAATGGAACGCCCTTGTCGCGGATGCGCGCAAGCTGTGATGCCGCGAGACCATGTTCGTGAACGACGCCACCGTGATTCTCCAGGCAAACGATAACCTCATCCATCCCGGTCGCCACTTCCAGAACCGCGCTGACCTCCTCGCGCAACGCCGGCAGCGCGCTCGCCTTGAGGTCGCCTTTGAAGTTGATAACGAAGCTGCGCGGTCGACCGGTAGTCTCCCTGGCCTCCGCCTTTTCGCGCTTTTTCTCGGCCTTGGCTTCTTTCTTCTGCTCGTCTTTCTTGAGCACGGCCTTGCGCAGTGTGCGCGCCAGACCCTTGTACTTCTTGTTCAGGTCCTCGACCTCGAGGCCATCCTGGTGCGCCTTGCGACCGGCCGACGCCGCAACGCCAATGATAATGACGACGGCAACGACGATCGTCAGTACCTTGACGAAAAACAATCCGTAATTGAAAAAGAAATCGCTCATACAGCCAGTCCAACGTTGTTTTTCTGCAGCACCTGTTCGGCGCGATAGCTCGAGCGGACCATGGGTCCCGCGACTACCTCAAGAAAGCCCTTGTCCAGACCCTCACGCCGGTACAGATCGAACTCGTCCGGTGTCACGTAGCGTTCGACGGCAAGGTGATTCGGCGTCGGGCGCAGATATTGTCCCAGCGTCAGGATGTTCACACCAGCTTCGCGGAGGTCATCCATTGTGCGCATAATTTCATTATCGCGTTCGCCCAGCCCCAGCATCAGGCTGGTCTTGACCAGCACGTCGGCGCGGTGTTGCCCGGCATGACGCAGCACGGCAATAGTCTGGTCGTAGCCGGCGCGCGGATCGCGAACCGGGTGAGTCAGGCGCCGGACCGTCTCGATGTTTTGTGCAAACACTTCGAGCCCCGAGTCCACGACAATCTCGACGTGCTCCATGACGCCATTGAAATCCGGTGTCAGCGCCTCTACGGCCGTGTCCGGATTCTGCTTCTTGATCTCGCGGACACATTCGGCGTAATGCGATGCCCCGCCGTCCTCGAGATCATCACGATCGACCGAGGTGATAACGACGTATTCGAGACCCATGAGCTTGACCGCCCTGCCGGTATTGGCGGGTTCTTCCGAATCGAGCCAGCCTTTGGGGTTACCCGTATCCACTGCGCAGAAACGACAGGCGCGTGTGCAGACTGAGCCCATCACCATGATGGTCGCAGTACCTGCATTCCAGCACTCACCGATATTCGGGCACATACTCTCTTCGCAGACAGTACTCAGGCGATGCTCATTGACGATCTGGTTGACCGACGAGTAGCCCTTGCCCGAAGGCATCTTGGCGCGCAGCCATTTCGGTTTTTGTCCTTTTACAAGCGGCTCGGCATCGCGACGCGTCTTGACGCCGTTCTTGATGGCCGAAAAACCTACATCGGTCTTGTACTTGCTACCGCTCTGGACGATCGGAATTCCGCGAAACTGTTTTTCGCTATCGTTGCTCATGCCGGTTGCGATGCGTGAAAAATGGGCACGCATTGTACCCCAAAAAAAATTCCCGGCCGAGGCCGGGAGAGTCAGGGGGAATCGGTTTCGCGCCAGAAGTGTTCAGTGCAATCGGGACCAGCTAACCAGTTTTACGGCGTTTTTCTGCAGGTCGAAATTGCTGGCCAGTACGGCCTCGATGTCACGCGCATCACTGTCCATATCCATCGGTTGACTCAATTCGATCACACCGCTGAATTCATTGCCGCCGCGGTACTGTGCGTCGGTCAATATGAACTGTGTGTAGTATTTCGCGGACATGGGGTAAGACTACGCCTGGTCCGCGTTTCCATCTGTGAAACAGAGCACAAAACGCCGGATTAGACATAATTCTCTTTTGTGTTTGCTGCGACACAACAATTGAGCGCTCGCACAAGTACCGCTGTCAGCGTAAAATCCATGTATTTCGGCGACGCGGCGCACAGATTTTGCGCCACAGCATATGTAATATTGAGCTGTAACTGCCTATCGCTTGGGCGGTTTTTCACTGAACCAACGCAGGAAACGATCACATGGCCGTACAGCAACGATTCGTACGTTGCGTCCTGATTGCCACATTGTTGCTGGGTCTCGGCAACGCTTACGCACAGGACGAACTTAGAAAAACATTTTTCAAGGAAGCGGATGCCGCCAAGGCGTCTGCTGATAACGCCAACGCCCAACTGCTTGCCCCACGCAGCTACTCGCGCGGCATGGACGAATACAAGGATGCCGAGCTGGCGCTGCAGCGTGGCCGCAATATTGAGACCGTTCGCACCAATGCGGCTGATGCCGCGCGTTACTTCACGACGGCAACCACGGCAGCAGATTTGGCCGCGACGGCACTGGCCCAGGTGATGAAAAGCCGCCAGGACGCAGCAAATGCGCGCGCGCCCGAGCTGTCCGCAGAAATCTGGGACCAGGCGCAACGCAAATTCGGCGAAGCTATACGCCTGCTCGAACGAGGCGACCTGAAAGGGTCCAAGCGACGCGACATCGAAGCCACGAGCCTGTATCGGGACGCCGAGCTCGTCGCGATCAAGGCGCAGTACCTCAGCGAAACGCGCCAGCTGCTGGCCCAGGCCGACCGAGCCAGGGTTGGCCGTTATGCGCCGATTACTCTCGGCCAGGCCAAGCAACTACTTGCGGATGCCGAACGCGAACTGAACGAGAACCGCTACGATACCGACCTGCCCCGCAATCTCGCACGGCAAGCAAACTACGAAGCCAAACACGCCATTTACCTGTCCGAGGTTGTGCGCAAGGTTCGCGACCGCGACCTGACGCCCGAGCAACTCGTGCTGCAGTGGGAGAAGCCGCTGCGTGACGTATCCGGCGCCGCTGACATCGTACCTGACATGGAAGACGGGCCGGACCGCCTGGCGGCTGAGCTCGTTGCCTACATTGAAATGACGAACAATGAGAACCAGGCACTGGGGCAGGAGAATTCCGAGAACGAAATGCGACTCTCGGAAATGGAAGAGGAAATGACAGCACTCGACGAACGCCTCGGCGGCGCGACGGTGGAGCGTGCAGCCCTCGTTCAGCGCCTGGAGGCCCAGGCTCGCGTCAAGGAGCAATTCGAACAGGTCGAGAAGATGTTCACCGCGGCCGAGGCTCGCGTATTCCGCGAGGCCAATACTATTATCCTGCGCCTTAACGGCCTGACGTTCGACAGCGGCCAATCGCAAATAAAGCCACACAGTTTCGACTTGCTGGGCAAGGTCGAGAAAGCGATCGACGTCTTCCCACGAAGTGAACTCATCATCGAGGGTCACACCGATTCATTTGGCGGTGACGACTCAAATCAAAAACTGTCGCAAGAGCGCGCAGAATCTGTGCAACAGTACATGATCAACGCCATGCGCATTCCGACCTACCGACTGATCGCAACGGGCTACGGCGAAACGCGGCCGGTCGCGAGCAACGAGACCGAATCAGGGCGTACGCGCAACCGGCGAATCGATATTGTCATTCGGCCGAATATTGAGGCGCCCTGACCGACGTCCACCAGTCTGCGACGATTCCGGCGGTTATTGAGTTCGCGAGGTAGCCGTACTCGGCGTGGACATTCAGGACACCATCGATGCGGAAATAGTTGTGTAATTCCCGGTCGTCGATAGTAGTGACAAGGCCACGGTCAACCATGTCGCCGAAGTCATGCGCCAATGCGGGATCGACCGCTGTCAAATCCCCGACCGCGGCCAGGTTGATCCAGCGATCGATCCCCAGCGGATAGCGCTCGCCCCCTTTCTTGCTGGACCCGTACAGACGTCGTTGCACGAAGCGCTGTCCAAGCGGGCTGCCCATCGTCAGCAATGTATCGATATGGACGTGATCGCGCTCGTTGTGGGACATCTGCCAGAGGCTATCCCAGGCAATGACCGACCCCATGCTATGGGCGATCAACAATATCGGTCGGCCGGATTCGGCAGCGGAGCGCAGCGGCATCTTCAGCATCTGCCGTGTGTGCTCGGCAATTTCGTTCTCGTTACCCAGGTAGCGGCGCAGGTCGCGCAGATGTAGCTCAAGGCGATCGTCAGCGAAGTATGGAATCAGGAAAGGCATGACGTCGGCGGCGGAGAATGCCCAGCGTGCGAGCCGACGCTTCCAGGAACTCGCCTCAGCCTTGTCTGCCGCGCTTGCTTCGTCCTGCAAAATGACCGCCTCTATAGCCGCCACGTCCAGATCGATATCCCGGTGTTCGCGATAGAAATCGTAGGTCCACGACACAATATCGAAACAGTGCAGGTTTGCGGCAATATCCAGCGCCACCTTTTCATCGTGACGCCTTAGACCGGCCAGGAGACAACGAAACAGGGCATCCCGATGAGCCTTGGGCTCGGGCTTGGGCAATAGCCCGGGAATATAGAGTATGAGAGGTCGATCAATCACGATTGAAATCCAAGCAAGAGCAAAAGCTCGCCGACTTCCTTCACGATACTGTCGGGACGCTGCAGGTGGTCCGGCCAATCGTTGCCATGGCGATTGACCCACACCGACCTGAGTCCCGCGTTACTCGCTCCGACGACATCGGCTTCAGGATGGTCGCCAACATGCAGGGTTTCATGACTTTGCGCACCCCCCGTTCTCACGGCAATATCAAAAATCTCGCGGGCTGGCTTCGCCGCACCGGCCATAGATGCCGAAACGACATCATCGAAAAGATCGCGAATACCGATCGCATCAAGATTGGCGTTACCGTTGGTTACGGCGATTACACAGTATTTTTCGCCCAATGCTTTGAGCGCGGGCCGCACGTCAGGAAATATCTCAACATCGTTGCGATAGGCGCTGAACAGCGCCATCGCGCCATCAACAGGCGCGTCCCCATAGCCTGCCGTCGCGCTAACCTCGCCCAGCACCTTGCGGCGCAGGAACGTGAAGTCATGACTCTTGTCCCGGTATTCAGTCGCAATGTTTTCGCGCATGTGCTGCAATTTTTCAGACGAAAAACGATCGGTGACGCGCGGGTATTTTTCCTGCAGCCACGCATAAAGTGCCTTTTCGGCGCGAACGATCACGGGATCGATGGCCCAGAGCGTGTCATCGAGATCGACGGTTATTGTGCGAATGTCCTGCATAGGCGAATATTGTGGCATGAAATACTTACACACGATGGTACGCGTCAAAGATGTTGACGATTCGCTGGCTTTCTACCGTGATTTGCTCGGGCTCGTAGAGCTGCGTCGCAAAGACAGTGAACAGGGCCGCTTCACGCTGGTTTTCCTCGCCGCCCCCGGCGATGAAGACGCGCAGGTCGAACTGACCTGGAACTGGGATCCGGAAGACTATGACGAAGGTCGCAATTTCGGGCACCTCGCGTACGAGGTTGACGACATTTATGCGCTTTGCCAACGACTGATGGACGGTGGCGTCACGATCAGTCGACCGCCGCGAGACGGGCACATGGCCTTCGTCCGCTCACCGGACAACATCTCTATCGAATTACTGCAAAAGGGCGACGCACTGCCCGCGCAGGAACCGTGGGCCTCGATGGAAAACAGCGGCCACTGGTAGCGTCCAACCTGTAGGAGCCCGCCCTGGCGGGCGACAGTTTCCACCGTGGTTAACAAACCCTCCGCGGAGGGGTGTTTTACCGTTGTGGAAAAAACAATGCCCCACGTTTCCGCGGAAACGTCGAGCGTCTGCTTTCACCGAAAGCGGCCGCTCAAAACAAGAATTTTCCGGTGTGCCGAGAGGCTGCTTACGGCCAAAACCGGCCTCTCGCCCGTGGTGGCAACCCACGATTCTTGTGGCAACTACGAATTGCCAACAGAAAAAAGCGCCGATACGTTTGGCAATAGGCCAGATTAACTCGCACGCGCGTCACAATTTTACGGTGACCAGGCGACAAAGTTGCCGCGGTTGGCCTTGCGGCAGCGGCTCCGGCCGCCACGGTTGTGTTGGCGCAAGGAGAAGGAATATGCCTGTCAACCTCACACCAAGAGACGTGTCGGCCGACCTTGCCGGCTTCGATTCAGTCCTGATCGCATCCTGTCCCGTCTGTCCCCCGATGTGTCTTGCCATGCAGAAGGAGGAACCCTTCATCGAGTTCTTCAAGCACGGCATAAAGACCAGAGCTTTTGAAGACTATATTCAATCGACTCGCGACTCGTTAGAGGAGCGCGGCGTCCG
>CALZHX010000034.1 GCA_945787435.1 uncultured Woeseiaceae bacterium | reverse complement strand
GACAGTGTGAACGCAATGGCCAATCCCAGAATACGGGCTACCAGTCGGCTGATCTTTTGCATGATATTCATTGTAATGGATGCCAAGTCGGCATCAGATTATGAGTGCCGGTCTATTGCTTGTCCATTATCCAGTTCGCAGTTTGGCGAACCGCTGCGCGCGGACGATCTTCCGTTCGAGATCATCGTCCGGATCCTGTCTGCAGATGCCCAGGCTATTCTTCGTTATGGCTCCGGTAGACGCCGAAGTAAACGAACGGTTTATCGGTTTCTTCACCCACTTGTACTTCGTCGGGCACTTTGTGTGACACCGGTTTGATACTGCGCAGGTAAGCAACGATCGCGCTGACGTCTTCCGGTGCCATTTTCGTATAGCCCTGCCACGGCATTATCGCAATCTTCCGACCCGAGTGACGACCCACGCCGATTCGAAGCGCACTCTCGATTTGTGGGTCGGACCACAGTCCGATGCCCGTATCTTCATCCGGTGTCAGGTTGGGTGCAAAAATGATTCCCGGACGCGCATTGTTGAGCGGGCTACTAAAAGCGATGCCAATACTCGAACCAGCAAGCGCCTTGTCGAAATCCGGCACGCCCTCGAGGGCACCGTCCGTGTGACAAGCGCCGCATCCGAGCAGCTCGACGAGGTATTCCCCCCGTTTGACCTGGTACAGGTTTTCAGGGGAAAAGGTGCCAGGAATCGGTTCCGGCGCATCGAGAATGGTCGCCGCGTCGACTTCTTCATAGTCCTGCAGCGGATCGTAAGGTGCTTCGTCAACGGTCCTGGTCGCGCAGGCGACGAATATGATCGGCGCGAAGAGCGCTAAGTATCTGATTTTCATAGCACCAGTCTCGTGATCAGGGCCAGTAAAAGTGTGCGCTTGCTGCGTCGCCCATGGTATATCGGAAAACACAGTGTTTACCACCATGTGGCATAAAGCCCCGTGAGAATCAGAACAATGGCGGCCGAGGCCCAATTGAAGCCGGCCGTTGTCGAGGTATCGACTTCGTTGTACTCAATGGCATCGGGATGCACCGCTGTCCCCTGTAAGCGGGACACGAGCATGCCGAGCAACAGGCACAACACAAATGCGAGGCCGACGCGGTCGATGAACGGCAACGAAGGCCAGTACACTTTGGCAGCAATCGAGAATACGGCTGATCCGATCGCCGCTGCGAGCGCGCCATTCGCGGTCGCGTTCTTCCAGAAGATCGCGAGCAGGAAAATCGCAACGATACCTGGCGTGAAGAAGCCGGTGAATTCCTGGATGTACTGGAACGCCTGATCAAAGTTGCCGAGCAATGGCCGCGCTACAACACCGGCAATGATCAGCGCCGTCAGACTCACGATCCGCCCGATAGTAACGAGCTGCTGCTCCGAGCGACCGCCGTAGTGCTTTACGATGTCCATCGTGAAAATCGTCGAGATACTGTTCATCATCGATGCAAGCGACGACACAATCGCAGCAATCAGGGCCGCGAATACAAGGCCCATTATTCCCGCCGGCAATAGCTTCATAACCTCAGGGTAGGCCTTGTCCGGCGCGGACAGGTCCGGCGCGAGAATTACGGCGGCGATGCCCGGGAGCACGACAAGAACCGGCATCAGCAGCTTCAGGAATGCGGCGAAAATAATACCCTTCTGTGCTTCCCGGCTATTCTTGGCGGCAAGCGCGCGTTGGATGATGTACTGATTGAAACCCCAGTACGACAGGTTCATGACCCACATGCCACCCACAAGCACTGATACACCGGGCAGACTCATGTAATGAGGATTGTCTTTCGACAGGATCATGTCGAACTTGTCAGGCACCTGCTCGAGCACTATCTTGAAGCCGGCAACAACGCCCGCCCCGCCGGAAATCTCGTTCATCGAGATGTACGCGATCAGAAGGCCGCCAAATACGAGCAACACGACCTGGATGATGTCCGTTAGCGCAACCGCCTTCAGCCCGCCATACAAAGAGTACGCTGCAGCGAAAGCGGCGAGCAGCAGCAGCGAGTAGGTAAGGTCGAGCCCGGTCACTGTGTTAATCGCCAACGCGCCGAGCCAGAGGATCGAGGTGAGGTTTACGAACACATACACGCCCAGCCAGAATATGGCCAGCACCATGCGTACGCGGTGGTCGTAACGCTGCTCGAGGAACTGCGGCATCGTATAGATCTGGTGCTTCAGAAATACGGGCAGCAGGTACTTGCCAACGATCACGAGCGTTATTGCCGCCATCCATTCATAGGACGCGATCGCGATACCCATGACAAAGGCCGAACCGGACATACCAATGATTTGCTCGGCCGAAATATTCGCGGCGATCAGTGAGGCGCCAATTGCCCACCACGGCAGCGCCCGGCCGGCAAGAAAGTAGTCCTTCGTGTCTTTCTGGTGGCCCTTCTTTTCGCGCGACACCCACTGTGCGATAAACAACAGCACAAACGCGTAAATCGCAACAACGGTGAAGTCCAGAGTCCCAAGATGCATGGTTACTTCCTTTCTACGAGGCTATCGAGACGTCCGGCATCGGGCGAGTAGTACCTCGATGGGCATCAATTTCTTCGTCAGGATCGATGGTTGTTTTTACTTATAGACATCTGTCCTGCGCAACGCAATCGTACGCTAGAATTGACGCCTCTGGCCACGAGACCCCATTGAAACCGACACGAGGACTAATGTTCCTTGCTCTCCTGTTGCCGCTTGTCACGGCAGCCCAGGAACGCCCGGCATCGCCGCCGGCAATGGATGCTCACGCGCTAACATCGACCCCGACGATCGATGGCGACGTGCTGGGCGACAGCGCATGGTCCGCTGTTACACCAGCCACGGGTTTCTGGCAGATTCAGCCCGACGACGGCAGGCTCGCATCGCAGAGAACAGAGGTCTTTGTTGGCTTTTCCAATGACTCGCTCTACGTAGGTGTCGTTGCCTACGATGACGACCCCGGCGCAGTAATAGTCACCGACAGCCGCCGCGACTCATACCTCGGCAATACCGATGCGTTCCTGATGATCATCGACGGATTGCTTGACCGGCAGAACGGGTTTGTGTTCGGAACTAATGCTGCGGGCATCCTGTACGACGGCCAGGTAACCAAGGAGGGAACCGGCGGAAACGCGAATTTTGGTGCCGGGGGAATAAACCTCAATTGGGATGCAACCTGGCAGGTTCAGTCGAAGATTGGTGACTTCGGCTGGAGCGCAGAATTCGAGATTCCATTCAATACACTGCGATTCGGCAACGGTGAGTCGCAGGACTGGGGCATCAATTTTCAGCGCAACATCCGCCGCAACAACGAAGTCGCATTCTGGGCCCCACTGGAACGCAACCGCAATCTCTACCGCGTGTCAGAAGCCGGCACGCTGCGCGGCATAGAACCGCCGTCGCAGCGCAACCTCCAGGTCACGCCTTACGGCCTGGCGCGCTCACGGCGTGGCGGTGATCTCAATGGCACAGAGACGGATACCGAGTTCGGCTTTGACATCAAGTATTCAGTTACACCGAGCCTGACACTCGACGCCACCTACAACACCGATTTCGCACAAGTGGAAGCCGACGAGATACAGATCAACCTCGATCGATTCAACTTGTTCTTCCCTGAAAAACGTCCCTTCTTTCTTGAGAATGCAGCGCTGTTTGACGTTGGTAACTCGCGGTCGGCGCAGTTGTTCTTCAGCCGCCGCATCGGCATTGCGGATGACGGCACTGTTATCCCGGTCGACGGTGGCTTGCGGCTTTCAGGGAAGATCGGCGACGCGACGAATATCGGCTTTTTGCATATGCAGACTGAGGCCGTGCAGGATATTGCACCCGGCAACAAGTTCACGGTCGCGCGCATAAGCCAGGAGCTGCCGAACCGGTCCTCCATAGGCATGATTTTCACCGACCGCGAGGGTGATGGGTCGTTCCTCGTTCCCGAGGCCGACGACAAGAACCGTGCGTACGCTATCGACGGTCGTTGGGGCATCGGTGAAAACCTGGCATTCAACGGCTGGTTTGCGAAAACGGATACTCCGGGACTGAGCGATAACGACGAGGCCTTCTCGGTGCAAGGCGACTACAGCTCGTCGCTGTGGGATTTCCGCCTCGGCTATACTGAAGTTGAGGAAAACTTTAATCCCGAAGTCGGCTTCCTGTCCCGCACCGACTACCGCTATGTCGAAGCCTTCGTGCTGCGTCGGATCCGAAACGACAACTGGGAAAAAGTCCTCGAACTGCAACCACACATTACCTTCCGCAATTACTGGAAATTTGACGGCTTTAACGAGTCTCGTCTCATTCACGTTGACCTGCCCATCGTTTACCGCTCGGGCGCCGCTATCGATCTCATCGTTGAGCGGACTCGAGACGGTGTCATTGATCCATTCGAGATCGTCGATGGCGTCATAGTTCCCGCGGATACATACGATCACACGGACGTTAGATTCAATACCAACAGTGACGAGTCGCAGCCGCTTAGTTATGGCGTGAATGCAACGATCGGTGGTCGTTTCGGCGGCGACCGTTTCGCATTGCAGCCATGGATCGCGTACCGTATTGGGGAGACGTTCCGCACCTCGTTCTCGTTCAACTACAACAAGTTTGACCTGCCCTACGAGAACGGCGAATTCACCGCCAATCTTGCGAGGTGGCGAATTTCCTATTCTTTCACACCAAAGATGCAGATCCAGGCGCTCGTGCAATACAACGAACAAGCCGACATGATCGGCACAAACTTTCGCTTCTCCTGGTTGCAGTCCGCAAACTCAGGCCTTTACCTGGTCTACAATGAAGTGGACGAGCGCGGTGTGGGTGCACCGCCGACGGGTCGCGAGTTTATCGTGAAGTACAGCCACATCTTTGATGTGTTTGACTGACGAGTAGCACGAAGACGCAGCGTATTGACATAAGTTAGCGATCGCTACGTGCCCAGCCGCGCATTGCTATATAATGG
>CALZHX010000033.1 GCA_945787435.1 uncultured Woeseiaceae bacterium | reverse complement strand
GAGGCGGCAAACCTGAATGCCGGTCATTTCATCATATGGGCGATCCGGCACATTGACGTTGAAGATGAATTCCGACGGTAGTGGATCTTCTTCGAGCCGTTGCACGAGCTCAGCTGCCACGCGCGCGGCCGTGTCAAAGTGCTTGAGCTTATGCCCGACCAGGGACACTGCAATCGTCGGATAGCCGAGAAAGCGGCCTTCCATTGCGGCCGCGACCGTCCCGGAATAAATCACGTCATCGCCGAGGTTGGCGCCGTGATTGATACCCGACACGACAAGGTCAGGTTCTTCGTCGAGAAATCCTGTCAGCGCCAGATGCACGCAGTCGGACGGGGTGCCATTCACCCGGTATCGGTTTTCCGCGACTTTGGATACACGCAACGGGTCTGACAGCGTGAGCGAGTTACTGGCCGCCGAGCGATTGCGGTCCGGCGCGACGACAATAACGTCAGCGATCTCCGACAATGCGTCGGCCAGGACATTGATCCCGGTTGCGAGGTAACCGTCATCGTTGCTCACTAGGATTTTCATAGATGAAGTCGTTGCGATTTGCGCCTTGAGACGCGCTCACTATACTCGAAGCTCTCGTTGCACCATAGCCTGAGTACACCGCCTTGAGCGATGACGATAACGACCTGTTCCGACGCTCGATTTCCGGCGCCAAACCGCTGCAATCGAGCGACCGCGTGCCGAAACCAAAGAAGAAACCTGCTCCGAAAGCGCGATTCACCCGAGCCGATGAGGAAAAAGCCCTTCGTGAGACCCTCGAGGACGATATTGATACGATTGAAAGTGCGAATGCCGAGAATATGCGCTTTCATCGTCAGCACGTTGGCGCCCGGACAATGCGCAAACTCGCGCGCGGAAAATACGCCGTGCAGGCGGAAATCGACCTGCATGGCATGACAGTGGCTGAGGCCCGGCCAAGATTGGCAGATTTTATCGACTACAGCGTTAAACAGAATTTGCTGTGCGTACGGATCGTGCACGGCAAGGGTCTCGGATCCGGCCAGCGCGGCCCGGTACTCAAGAACAGCGTCAGTCGCTGGCTGCGCAAATGGGATTCGGTGCTGGCGTTTGTGTCCGCCCGCCAGGTCGATGGTGGCACGGGTGCTGTATACGTTTTGTTGCAGCAAGACTAACGACCTGCCCGACGCCGCAATGTCGCGCGAGACCGCTCAGCAATGTTAATATCGCATCGCTGCATTGGCCCGAGGGCCGCGCAAAAACCTCATCACCAGACCAGGAGTCGATTCAATGTCCACCAGTCTTGACCTGTCCAAGCTAAGCCTGATGGACGCACTGGACCTCGCGAAGCTGATCGAGATGGAAGCGTGTCACCGCTACCAGATGTTTGCTTCCCAGCTCGGCCGCAGCGGCGGCTACGATGCTGGAGCCTTCTTCGCGACGATGGCCGAGAACGAGGCCAAGCACGGTCAGGAGCTGGAGGCCCGGCGCAAGGCTCTGTTCGGTGATGCCCCCGCGCGACTGACACTAGACGACCTGTACGACGTTGAGGCCCCGGATATGGGGGCGCCGCGCCGTGGGATGTCCACCATGCAGGCATTCGAGGTCGGGCTCGCCGCCGAGCAAAAGGCCTACGACTTCTACGATATGGCCCTGGCTGGAATCGACAATGCCGATGTTCGGGCGCTGTTTACCGAGCTTCGAGACGAGGAGGCCGAGCACGTCGAGATGCTGCGAGAGGGCATGGCCAAACTACCCTCGAGCGCCAATACCGAGGTCGAGTTCGACATTGATGAGACGCCCTATCTGTAGGGCGTAGATCAGGGTCTATGGACTCCGGATTGTTATATCTCCTGGCGGCCGATTTGCTTCTTTTTGGGCATGTGTTGTTCGTTGCCTTCGTAGTCCTGGGCCTGGTACTGATTTTGATCGGGAAGCCCTTTGATTGGGCCTGGGTGCGTAATCCATGGTTCCGATTCGCACATTTGGCGGCAATCGGTATCGTGGTTCTGCAGTCCTGGATAGGGCTTATCTGCCCACTGACCACCTGGGAAATGGCGCTCCGGAAGCGCGCCGGCGATGTCGCGTATTCCGGCTCATTCATGTCACACTGGCTTGAGTCCCTGTTGTATTTCCAGGCTCCCGCCTGGGTATTTACTCTTTGCTATACCGTCTTCGCCATTTTTGTCGCCGCCAGCTGGTTCTGGGTTCGCCCTCGCCCTCTAATGCGGCGCGCGGATCAGTAGCGGACTAGCTCGCGCAGGACTGTCGTTGCGTAAGCGCCCTTCGGAAGCTGAAACTCGAGCCACACTGCGTCGTCTCGTCGCTGCCATTCAATCTCACTGACGCGCATGCGGAGTGGGCGGTGTGCGGCTTTAACACCGATCCTGTCCAGGGCCGGCAATGTTCCGCAGGGATGAATGTCCATCTCGCTGCAGCGCTGTTCGAGTTCCGCTGTCAGGTCGTCCACAGCAAAAACACTGCCACTGCCATCGAGATTCACCGTATCGTCGGCCAGGATCCTGTTCCAGGTGCCCGCTTCGACGCGCGCGCTGAGCTCGTCATTAAACTGCAGTGAGCGAATCGCCGAAATGCCAATGCTCCGCTTGTTGCGCGGAAACCTCTTTCCCGCGAGGACGGCACGACCGAGTTCTATATTTCCGGCTTCGCGTCCGAATCGTTGTTCGCCGAAGTAGTTGGGAACTCCACCCTCGGCAATGCGCCCCAATCGCTCAACCAGTTGCGCCTCATCAAGTCTCTCAATGTCATCGCCGCGCAAGGCAATCTGAAACGTATTGCCACGATGGGCCCCGCGTTTTAATTTTCGCTGGTGCCGCTGACTATCGAGAATTTCGACGCCTTCGGCAACAAATGAATCCCAGTCGCTACCCTCACCGGTCGCGCGACGAACACTGAACCACTGCCGAGTGACCGCGTGTCGATCCTTGAGGCCCGAATAACCTACATCACGAGAAGATACACCGGCGTGTTTGGCCAGCTGATCGGCAACCCAGGCGGTGTTCGCACCTCTTTTCTCGACCCACAACCAGTCATGCTCGCCTTCACCGCTAAATTCGATAGCAAGTTGTTCGGTGACAACGAAATCATCAGGGATCGAGCGAATACGACACTTGAATAGCGGCTCGCCGAGCGCGCGGGCCCAACCGGGAAGATTCGACAATGGGCCGGCCTAGTTCGTCGCGTGGGCGACAGGCACGACCTGGTAGAAGGTTTCCTTGGGCCCGATCATGCCCAGATCGGTGCGGGCGCGTTCCTCGGCCGCCTCGGAGCTTTGCTTGAGGTTTACAACCACGGCATCGAGAGATTGATTGCGCTCACGAAGTTGCGCATTTTGCTCGCGCTGCTCGGCAACAGCCGCGCGCAGGTTGCGCGTTTTGCTGAAACCTTCGGTAGTGAACCACAGCTGACCCTGCAGTATCAGCGCGGCCAAACCCAATATTACGAGCATCCAGCGTAAATTCACCAAGCTTCCCCGAGCTTTGCTTTACGGCGCCTTTACCGAGAACGCCTCCCTGGCGGCATACGTGCTGTCGCCGCCCAGTTCCTCTTCAATGCGTAACAGCTGGTTGTACTTCGCGATGCGATCAGATCGAGACAAAGAACCCGTCTTGATCTGCGTCGCTCGCGTACCGACAGCAATATCGGCAATCGTGCTGTCCGAGGTCTCCCCCGAGCGGTGTGATATCACTGCGGAGTATCCCGCATCCACCGCCATAGTAATTGCATCAAGAGTTTCGCTTAAGGTACCGATTTGGTTAGGTTTTATCAATATCGAATTCGTAATCTTTTCGTCGATGCCGCGCTGCAGAATCGAGGTGTTGGTTACGAATAAATCGTCGCCGACAAGCTGTATGCGGTCGCCAATCGCCTCGGTCAGGAGCTTCCAGCCCTCCCAGTCACTCTCATCCATGCCGTCTTCAATGGTAATGATCGGGTAACCATCCGCCAACTCTGTCAGAAATGCGCTGAATCCCGCCGCATCGTAGGTCTTGCCTTCGGATTCGAGGTTGTACACGCCATCCGAATAAAACTCTGAACTCGCCACATCGAGGCCCAGCAATATATCGTCGCCAGCCGAAAAACCGGCCTGCTCAATCGCCGTCATGATGGTATCGAGCGCAGCGCGATTCGATGGCAGGTTCGGCGCGAAGCCGCCCTCATCACCAACCGCTGTGTTCATTCCCTGCGAATGCAGGACGCTCTTGAGTGCATGAAAGATCTCTGCGCCGTAACGCAGCGCCTCTGCGAAATTCGGTGCACCGACGGGCAGAATCATGAACTCCTGGATATCCACGCTGTTATCGGCATGCGCACCACCGTTAATGATGTTCATCATTGGCACAGGCATTTCAGTACTCGGGCCCAGATGGCGGAACAATGACAGTCCCTTCGATGCCGCCTCCGCCTTGGCCGCCGCCAGCGAAATTGCGAGCAAGGCGTTGGCGCCAAGCTTGCCCTTGTTGTCGCTGCCATCGAGCTCAATCATGCATCGATCAAGGGCCCGCTGGTCGGCGAACTCGGTGCCGAGCAGTGCGTCCGATAACGCACCGTTAACGTTGGCGACGGCTTTTTGCACGCCCTTACCGAGATACCGCCCCTTGTCGCCGTCCCGGAGTTCAACCGCTTCGCGTGTACCGGTCGATGCACCTGAAGGCACAGCTGCACGTGCTGTCGTTCCGTCGTCGAGCGAAATATCGGCCTCAACGGTGGGGTTGCCGCGCGAATCCAGGATCTCGCGGCCTTTAATGTTTGTGATTTTTATCATTGATCTTCCAGGTAGTGGTGTTTCTTCACGGTGCTGTCGATAGCGACGAGGGTTTCGAGGAGGGTTTTCATCTGGCCCAGCGGCCAGGCGTTAGGACCATCACTTAGTGCTTTTTCCGGGTCCGGGTGTGTTTCCATGAACACGCCGGCTATGCCCGCAGCCGTAGCCGCGCGCGCCAGTACAGGAATGAACTCGCGTTGACCTCCTGACGCTGACCCTTTGCCACCTGGCAGCTGCACTGAGTGCGTTGCATCGAACACGACCGGGCAGCCTGTGCCTCGCATAACCGCAAGGCTGCGCATGTCCGACACAAGGTTGTTGTAACCGAACGAAAAGCCGCGTTCGCAAACCATAATGTCTTCGTTACCTGTCGACTTGGCCTTATCAACCACGTTCTGCATCTCCCACGGAGACAGGAACTGGCCTTTCTTGATGTTCACGGGTTTTCCGGCACCGGCTGCGCGTAAAATGAAGTTGGTCTGGCGGCACAGGAACGCCGGAGTTTGCAGCACATCGACGACGTCTGCGACCTCGTCCATTGGCGTGTCTTCATGAACATCGGTCAGCAGCGGAAGGCCAAGCTGGCTCTTTACCTCACCGAGGATGCGCAGGCCCTCCTCCATGCCCGGGCCACGAAAACTGCCCGACGAGCTGCGGTTTGCCTTGTCGAACGAGGACTTGTAGATAAACGATACGCCGAGCCCGGCGCAAATTTCCTGCAGCGTTCCTGCTGTATCGAGCGCCATTTGCTCGCTCTCGACGACACAGGTACCTGCAATCAGGAAGATTGGCTGGTCATTGCCAGCCTCGAAACCACATAACTTCATGCTTCAGCAACCTTGGGTAGTTCGCCTTCGCGGTGCTTGCGCACGGCGGAGATGAAACCCGTGAACAGCGGATGGCCGTCGCGCGGGTTCGATGTGAATTCAGGGTGAAACTGGCTTGCCAGGAACCACGGATGGCCTGGTATCTCGACCATCTCGACGAGATCATCGGCTGACAGTCCTGAGAATCGCAGGCCGGCCTTCTCCAACTGATCACGATAGTTGTTGTTGACCTCATAGCGGTGCCGGTGCCTTTCCTCGATGGATGTGCTGCCGTAACTCGTCGCCGCGAGAGAGCCGTCAATCAGTGATACAGCCTGGGCACCCAGGCGCATCGTGCCACCCATCTCCGATTCTTCGTCGCGCTGCTCAACATCACCCTCGTCGGTTCGCCACTCCGTAATCAGTGCTACTACCGGATGCGGCGTTTCTTTGTCGAACTCAGTGCTCATCGCACCTTCGAGCCCCGCCAGGTTGCGTGCCGCCTCAATGACCGCAACCTGCATGCCAAGACAAATGCCGAGGTACGGGATGCCGTTTTCGCGCGCAAATCGAACCGTTTCGATCTTGCCCTCGATGCCGCGATCGCCAAAGCCCCCCGGCACGACGATGCCATCCATGTCGCGCAGGCAATCGACGCCGTTTTCTTCGATATCACGAGATTCGATGAAGTGAATCTTGACCTTGGTACGGGTGTGGATGCCGCCGTGTTGCAGTGCTTCGACCAGCGAAATGTACGAGTCCTTCAGGTCCATGTACTTGCCAACCATTGCGACTTTTACTTCGGCGCTCGGATTCTGTTTCGCCTCGACAATCGCATCCCATTCGCTGAGGTCGGCGGGTGGCAAATCGAGCCCCAGTTGGCGCGCGACGATCTCATCGAGGCCCTGCTCGTGCATCATCTGCGGAATCTTGTACAAATCGTCGGCGTCATACGCCGAAATAACGGCCTTCTCCTGCACGTTGGTGAACAAGGCGATTTTCTTGCGCTGCTCCTGCGGCAGCGGTTTTTCGGAACGGCAGACCAGGATATCCGGCTGGATACCGATCGAGCGCAGTTCCTTGACCGAGTGTTGTGTTGGCTTGGTCTTGATCTCTGAGGACGTCGGGATATAAGGCACCAGTGTCAGGTGTACATAGACGACGCGATCATGTCCGAGTTCGATGCCCATCTGGCGGATGGCCTCAAGAAACGGTAACGACTCGATGTCGCCCACCGTGCCACCGATCTCGACCAGGCAGATGTCGGCGTCGCCCGCACCCTTTTTTACACCCTGCTTGATCTCGTCGGTAATGTGCGGAATGACCTGAACCGTGGCACCAAGGTAGTCACCGCGGCGCTCCTTGCCGATAACGCTTTCGTAAATCCGGCCCGTCGTGTAATTGCTGTGCCGACCGCCGTGCGCTGTACGCACGAAGCGCTCGTAGTGGCCGAGGTCGAGGTCTGTCTCAGTGCCGTCGTGAGTGACAAACACCTCACCGTGCTGAAACGGACTCATCGTGCCCGGATCGACGTTAATGTACGGGTCCAGCTTGATCATGCTGATCGTCAGACCACGAGCTTCGAGAATAGCGCCAAGGCAGGCGGACGTGATGCCCTTGCCAAGCGATGAGACTACGCCGCCGGTAATAAAAACATACGATGTCATAGACAGGCCTGTGGCCGGCGGAAACAACAAAGGGCTGGATCAAAAGCACCGGTTTGGCGGTTAAGTGCTTTTCTCCAACCCTTGGAAATACGCGCCGTCGTTGGAATAAAGACGGTTTTAAAGGTTACAAGGAAACAGGGTGACAGTCACCTTAATTGTCGCGCTAATTCCAATAAATCTCAGTGAATGGGCGGGCGGTTCTTCCAGCACACCGCAACACCTGGCTCGCTGGCGGCACAGCTCGCAATCCAGAGGTCCGCCACCGCCACAAGTTCACCACCTGAATACAATAACGGCACGCGATCACGCATCCAGGGAACGACGCCCTCATCCTGAAGTAATTTCTTGAGTTTCCTCGTATGTGATTGACCTGCAGGTTTAATTTCCTCACCACCAGAGCGGAAGCGAACTTCCAGCCCGGCGTGGATGATCTCACCTGCCAGTCCCTGTGCCGCGCCGGCATCGAGCTGCAACTCACCCATTCCTGCGCCAAGGTCGAGGCCGTCTTCCGTTACTGTCATGGCGTTCTGCTGCAACGCAGACCTGTCCTCGGACAATATATAAACACGGTCGCGGTAGCGTCTCACCTCGGCACCTTTACATTGTACGAGCGGCTGGGCGTCCTCACGTGCCGGCAACAGGTCGTCAACAATACTGCGCAGTTGCATCGCGGGAGGTGCGGGCAGCCCGAGCTCTCTGACCACATAACGAATGACATTGCGTTGTCGCTCGGCTGGCAGGGCTCTTAGCGCGTCAAGTGAGAGTCGATCCGGTCGATCGGCCAGCGCCTGCAAATCGTCGTCGGCAAGCTGGTCGAGCATCGTTGCTGCCTCGCTGGCCAGTACCGCACTTTGCTGCAGGCGACCTGATACTCCCGGCCAGCGCTTTTCGAGCCTGGGCAAGATTTCATGGCGTAAAAAATTGCGGTCGAATTTCCGATCCTCGTTGGAAGGATCATCGATCCAACTCAATTCGTGCTGTGTCGCGTAATTTCGTAGCTCATTCTGTGAGAAAGGCAGTAGGGGACGCACCAGCCATCCCAATCCGAAAGGCTGAATCTCGCCGATTCCGGCCAAACCCGACGGCCCGCTACCGCGCATCAGGTTCAATAAGAGGGTCTCCGCCTGGTCATCCTTATGGTGAGCAGACAACAACCAGTCGCCTTCCCGGATCAATGTTCGGAACACGTCATAACGCGCCTTGCGCGCGGCTGCCTCTGTCCCCTTGCCCGCATCTGTCATGACGTCAACTGCAAGACTTGTGAACTGAACGCCAAGCGAGCATGCGAATGAATCGCAATGGTCTCCCCAGCGCCCGGATTCCGCGTGCAGACCATGGTCAACATAGACAGCAAGCAGAGACTTGCCATGAGTCTTCCTGGATACGGCCAGTGCGTGCAGTAAGACGGTTGAATCCAGCCCACCGCTGTAGGCGATAACGAGCCGTGCAGGGTCGCCGGAGAGCGCCGCCAGCCCTAAGACTTCACGGAGCAGTCTCTCCCGGTCGAAGCTCACGCTTCTTTGTACTGACCGAAGCTGGCGAGACGCCGCTGACGATTTTCGAGCAGCTGATCGACCGACAGCTGGTCGAGTTCTTCGAGGTGCTTCAGAAGAGCATTGCGGATAACGTCCGCGGATTCCTGGGGATTTCGGTGGGCCCCGCCCAGAGGTTCAGGCAGGACCTCATCAACCAGACCGTATTCATTCAGGCTGTGAGCGGTGATGCGCATCGCTTCGGCGGCGTCCTCCGCCTTATCGGCGCTCTTCCAGAGGATCGACGCACAACCTTCCGGAGATATCACCGAATAAACGCCGTACTGCAACATCAACAAGCGATCACCTACACCGATCGCGAGCGCGCCACCGGAACCACCTTCGCCAATGACCACGCTGATGATCGGTGTTTTCAGGCCGGCCATCAAATACAGGCTGTACGCAATCGCCTCGCTCTGACCGCGTTCCTCGGCACCCACACCCGGATACGCGCCTGGCGTGTCGATCAGGGTGACGATCGGCAACGAAAATTTCTGCGCCATACGCATCAGGCGCTGCGCCTTGCGGTAGCCTTCGGGTTTGGGCATGCCATAGTTACGCCGCACACGTTCTTTCGTATCCCGGCCCTTCTGATGTCCAATGAACATGATGGGTCGCCCGTCGATGCGGCCGATTCCGCCAATGATTGCAGGGTCGTCCGCATACATGCGATCGCCATGTAATTCCTGGAAATCAGGCGCTATCAGATCGAGGTAATCCTGGGTGTAAGGCCGCATGGGATGGCGCGCAACCTGCGCCACCTGCCAAGGGCTCAGCTTTGCAAAAATACTCTTGGTCAGCGACTCGCTTTTGCCACGCAGGCGCGCAACCTCTTCGTTGATGTTGATCTCGGAATCGTCACCAACGAATCGCAGCTCCTCGATTTTAGCTTCGAGTTCCGCGATAGGTTGTTCAAAATCAAGGAATTTCAGGTCCATTGTACGCAGATATCCGTGGCCGGAATTTGAACCTTACATGAAATCGCGCGTTGGTGCGTACAGCATTCGGACATTTTTGCTCCCCAGCAACTCCGACAATTTGTCACGAAGTTCGCGGCTCGGACGCACGGTCCATTCGGGCCCGAGTTTTAACCGTGCCGATGCCGACTCCCCGACATACTGCACCGAAACGTCGCAACTGCCTTCACGATGCGGCAGCAATACGTCATGCAGCCTGACCAGCAATGCCTCCCCTTGCCCGTTCGGCGCAAGACTCAGCACCATGCTGCGGGCTCGACTTTCGATAATCCTGTCGATGTGCGTAACGTTCTTCGCGTTAATCGTCCAGTTCGACAGGAAATCGTCATAGCGAAGAGCACCACCGATAACGACGATCTCGTCTTTGACAAGCAGGTGGCGAAACTCCTGGAACGCTTCGCTGAACAGGCTGATTTCCATGCGTGCAGTATCGTCATCGAGTGTCACACTGACGCGGTTGCCACGCTTGCGCATATCGGCAACCAGCCCGGCGACCGTTATCTCTCGTCCGGCCCGTGCGTAGTTTCGCTCGCCCTTGGTCGACTGCGGAGGTGTTTCAGACATGAGGTCAACAAGTTTGCCGTCTACAAAAGCCATCGCATCGGCGCGTACCGCATTGAACGGATGACCCGACAGATAAAGACCGAGCGCTTCTTTCTCATTGCGCAAATAATCCTGTTCCTGCCACTCGGGCATGTCGACCGCCTCGGGCATATCGACGGCGACTTCGTTTTTTTCGAGCCCAAACATGTCGTTCTGACCAGCCGCTGAGGCACGAGCCGCCTGGTCCGCGCTGGCGAGGGCCTCTGGCACCTGGTGCATGAGTGCACAACGCGAGATACCGAAATCTCCCATAGCGCCCGCCTTGATCATCGCTTCGAGAGAACGGCGGTTGACCTTGTCGTGTTCAACACGCCGGCAAAATTCTGTCAGGTTTGAAAACGACCCATTCGCCTCCCGATTCGCGATGACCGCTTCGACTACGGCACGACCGACGCCCTTGATCGCACCCAGTCCGTATAGAATCGTGCGCTCGTCGGCTACAGAAAATTCGTACGCGGAGCTATTGACGTTTGGCGCGACAATCTCAAGGCCTTGCTTGCGACAATCGTCCTTGAGGGTAACCAGCCTGTCGGTGTTGTCGAGGTCCGCGGTCATAACAGCAGCCATGAACGCCGCGGGGTAATGCGCCTTGAGATATGCGGTCTGATAAGCAAGCACAGCGTACGCGGCCGAATGCGATTTGTTGAAGCCGTAACCGGCGAACTTCTCCATCAAGTCGAAAATGCGTGTTGCCGTCTGCTGCGTAACACCGCGTTCCGTCGCCCCGGTCACGAAGATTTCACGCTGTTTCGCCATTTCCTCAGGCTTCTTCTTACCCATTGCACGTCGCAACAGGTCGGCACTGCCCAACGTGTATCCGGCAAGCAGCTGCGCAATCTGCATCACCTGTTCCTGGTACAGAATGACGCCGTAGGTTTCCTCCAGCGTCGGCTTGAGGTCGGGATGCAGGTAGTCGATGTCATCCTTGTTAACCGAATGCCGGTGCGTGATGAAGTCATCAACCATGCCTGACTGCAGCGGGCCGGGCCGAAACAGCGCAACAAGCGCGACGAGATCATCGAAGCGATCCGGCTGCATGCGCTTTATGAGATCGCGCATGCCGCTGGACTCGAGTTGGAACACTGCGGCGGTTTGCGTACTGCGCAGGAGCTCAAACGTTTTTGCGTCAGGATTTGGTATGCGGCTGATGTCGAAATCAGCACTGGGATCTGCGTTGTTGACGATCTTCTCGGCCCAGTCGATGATCGTCAGTGTCTTGAGCCCAAGGAAGTCGAACTTGACGAGCCCGACAGCTTCGACATCGTCCTTATCCAATTGCGTGATGATGTGTGTGCCGCCGTCTTCACAGTAGAGCGGCGTAAAATCTGTGAGCTGGTTCGGCGAGATGACGACGCCGCCGGCATGTTTCCCCGCGTTTCGAGCCAGACCCTCGAGCGACTTTGCAAGATCGATGATTGCCGCTACTTCTTCGTCATCACGGTACATCGACGCAAGTTCATCCGATTGCTCGAGCGCCTTTTCGAGCGTCATTCCAATTTCGAACGGCACCTGCTTGGCAATACGGTCGACAAATCCGTAGGGTTGGCCAAGCACCCTTCCCGTGTCACGGATAACAGCCTTTGCCGCCATCGTGCCGAAGGTGATGATTTGGGCGACTCGATCGCGACCGTAGCGCTCGGCAACGTATTCGATGACGCGGTCCCGGCCCTCCATACAGAAGTCGATGTCGAAATCCGGCATCGACACGCGCTCGGGGTTCAGGAATCTCTCAAATAGAAGAACGTGTTCCAACGGATCAAGATCCGTGATGCCGAGTACCCAGGCCACGAGCGATCCGGCACCCGAACCGCGCCCTGGCCCGACCGGAATATCATTATCTCTTGCCCAGCGAATGAAGTCGGCAACGATCAGGAAGTAACCGGGGAATCCCATGCCACTGATGACATCGAGCTCGGTCCTGAGTCGCTCGTAATACGGAACGCTGAACGCATCGCGTTCCTTGTCTGGAATCGACTGCATTTCGAAAATTCGCTCGAGCTGTGCCTCGAGACCACGTCGTGCTTCGGACTCGAGAAACTCGGCTTCGGTCTGCCCTTCGGGAACCGGAAATGCCGGCAGCACGCTTTCCCCAAGTTTGAGGTCGAGATTACAGCGGCGTGCAATCTCGCGGGCGTTCTCGAGCGCTTCGGGCACGTCCGCAAATAACTCAGCCATTTCCGCCGAACTGCGCAGGTACTGGTTGTCGCTGTAGTCCCTCGGACGATCCGGGTCTGCGAGCCCCCGCCCTTCCTGTATGCAGACTCTGGCCTCATGCGCATTAAATTCACTACGATCCAGGAATCGGACATCGTTGCTTGCAACAACCGGCGTGCGCGTGTCGCTCGCAAGCGTCAGGCAGGCATTCAGGCATTCCTCTTCTCCAGGCCGGCCTGTGCGAATGAGCTCAAGGTAATAACGATCGACGAAGATGTCCTGCCAGTCATCAAGCAGTGACTGCGCCAGATCGTAGTGACCATTGTGTAGCGCATGTCCAACATCGCCGTGCAGTCCGCCGGACAACGCGATCAGACCTTCACAGCTCTCTCGCGTCAGCCACTCTCGCCGGACCAGCGGCACACCACGCACCTGCCCTTCGAGAAACGCCCGGGTCAACAATTGCGACAGCTTACGGTACCCCGTTGTGTTCTGGCACAAAAGAATCAGCCGCAGCGGCCGTGAATCATCATCTTCATTGGCAATGCGAAGGTCTACACCGATGATCGGTTTGACGCCTGCCGCCACCGCCTTCTTGTAGAATTTGACCATGCCGAACAGGTTATTCTGGTCGGTCAGCGCCACCGCGGGCATGCCATCTTCAGCGCATCGAGCCATCAACGGCGCTATGCGCACCGTACTGTCAACGAGCGAATACTCGGTATGCACGTGCAGGTGCACAAATGGCGCAGTGCTCATCCTGCCATCCTTACGGGAGCGAAACTGCGACGGTGCTGAACGCAAGGTCCGTATTGCTGCAGGCGCTCGCGGTGGATTTCAGTGCCGTAGCCCTTGTGACGTGCAAACTCGTAGTCGGGATAAAGCCTGTCCATTTGCACCATGATCCGATCGCGCGTCGTCTTGGCAATAATCGAAGCCGCGCTGATCGAGGGCACTCGTCCGTCGCCGCCGACTATCGCTTCGCCTTCGAGACAGCGCTCGTCGAATCGCAGGTTCGGAAGGCGATTGCCATCGACCTGAACGCGGCCCGGGACGATCGACAGCCCGAGAATGGCCCGTCGCATCGCCAGCATCGTGGCGGCAAGAATATTGATGGCATCGATCTCTGCGGCATCCGACCAGGCGACTGACCAGGACAGCGCCCTGGCCCTGATCTCCGCAGCGAGTTCTTCACGCCGGGCTGCGGCCAGCTTCTTCGAATCGTCCAGACCGCTAATGAGGCGCGCAGGATGCAGAATCACTGCAGCGGCGACGACAGGCCCGGCAAGCGGACCGCGGCCGGCCTCGTCAATGCCGGCGATCTGCTCCCTGAGCTGAAAAAGCTGTGCTTGCTGCATGGTATTGCTGTGCTGGCTATCCTGCGAGCTCAATGACAGCGTCCGCGGCGCGCTCATCCGCACCCAACGCCAGTTCCTCACGCAGTGTAGCAAATCGACGGCTGATCTCTTCCCGCCTCGCTGGGTCTTCCAGCAGTTCCCAGATCGACTGGGCCAGCGCGCCAGCCTTGACGTCTTCCTGTATGAACTCGGGAATGAGCGCCTCGTCGGCCACGAGGTTTGGAATCGTGAAGTACTTGTTGCGCAAGCCGATAGCGCGCGCAATGACCGCACCCAGTCTGGCGATGGCGTAGGCCGCCACGGTCGGTTTGCCCAGCAATGCGGACTCGAGCGCAGCAGTGCCCGAGGCAAGCAGCACTACATCTGCAGCCGACATGGCTTCGATCGAATCACCCTCGACCAGGCAGAAGCGGTCGAGAACGCCTGCCGCAGCCAACTGTTGCTCGATCAGCGGCCTCAATTTTGCCGTCGCAATCGGTGTTATGAAATTCAGATCGTCCCGGTGTTTCAGTAGCATCGCTGCTGTCCTGGCGAACACGGGGCCGAGTCTCTCGACTTCACTGACGCGACTACCTGGCAACACGGCGACTACCGGACCTGAGCAAATATCGAGCATCTCCCGCGCGGACGCGACATCGATATCCGCCGGCAGGCTGGTCGCCTTGGGGTGTCCGACAAAAACCGCGTCGATACCCTTCTCGTCGTAAATCTCCTTCTCGAACGGAAGTATGCAAAGAACACGATCGGCTGCCTTGCGTACGGTTTCTATACGGCCGGCACGCCAAACCCAGACTGACGGGCTAACGTAGTGCACGGTGCGAATGCCGGACTTGCGCAGCTTCTTCTCGAGACCCAGGTTGAAATCCGGCGCATCGATGCCCACGAACACATCAGGTGGCGACTCTTTCCACCGTTTGGCCAGGGAGCGACGCAGTTTGAGTAGCCGGGGAATGTGCGTCAGCGGTTCGATAAGCCCAAAGACGGCCAGCTGTTCAGCGTCCTCCCACTGCTCGCACCCCGCCTCGACCATTGCCGGACCGGCAACGCCTTCGAACGTTGCTTCAGGAACGCGCTCGCGAATAGCCCGAATGAGGCCGGCTCCGAGTAGGTCGCCGGAGGCTTCGCCAGCAACCAATCCTATCTTCACAGCCCCGGCGCCTAGCGAATCAGTCCGCGATCGGACGATCGCAACGATTCGAGAAACAGATTAAGTTCCGGATGGGTAGCGCAACGCGTGGCAATCTCGTCCATCGCCTCGTTAAGCTTCATGCCTTTGCGGTACACGAGTCGATAAGCATCCTTGATGCTACGGATCTGGTCGGCATCGAAGCCCCGGCGTTTCAGTCCTTCGCTGTTAATACCACGAGGGACAGCAGGCATGCCCGCGACCATCGTATAGGCCGGTACGTCCCGATTGACACCGGCATACATGCCGAGGAATGAGTGCGCGCCGACATGGCAAAACTGGTGCACTCCGGAGAAACCACCAAAAATTGCCCAGTCTCCGACATGAACATGCCCTGCTAATGTCACATTGTTGGCCATGATCGTCTTGTCGCCAATCACGCAGTCATGCGCAATGTGCACATACGCCATGATCCAGTTCTCATCACCGATGATCGTCTCGCCCTTGTCCTGAGTCGTGCCACGACTGATCGTACAGAACTCGCGAATCGTGTTGTGGTCGCCAATCTTGAGCGTTGTGGGTTCGTCTGCGTATTTCTTGTCCTGGGGATCGTCGCCGACTGAGGCAAACTGATAGATAT
>CALZHX010000032.1 GCA_945787435.1 uncultured Woeseiaceae bacterium | reverse complement strand
GAATTATTAGAAGCAGGCCCCCTTAACTACTGCACTATCTATTTGATTTACTAATATTTATTGCAGTTATTTATGTATTTTTTGCTTTAAGTAGTAACCGGCTCTCTCTTCCGGTTTGATATCGCTTTTGCGGAGCCGGCCGGGGGGCGCTCCAGCACAGACTTGCGCTTGTGCCGAATCAGGAGCCCTTGGTCGACGAGTGCATCGACTGCCTGGGATATCACGTCGTCAGTCTCATCGTCACCCCATTGCAGGCACAACTCCTTGCGCATGAACGGGTAGATCAGGTTCACAAGCCGCTGAATCTCAGTTAGCGGCAGCTGCCGTCCCTGGATGAAGCAACACGCGACCGACGCCGGCACAGCGAGCAGGTGCAAAATGTTGTTGCGGAAAAAAGTCAGCAGCACAGCCGTGCTTTCGGCCATGTGAATGACATCACCCATCGGATGCGATGTCCGGCTTATGGCATTGAGTTTCTCACCGTGCGCGATAATTTCGTCGGGATCCATATCGGGCATGGTCACCGAATCGGAGTAACGGAAGCGCTGCAACAGATCAAGGCTCAATTGAAGCTGCGAGCGCAGCTCCTGGGCGCCAATCTTCTGTTTTGGGGTTGCAAGCAGGACGTAGGCCAGCAGGCTGATCGGGGTGACCGCCGCCGCGGCATTAATACCGCTCATGATGCTTTGACCGAGATTATCCACAACCTCGTTCAGCCAGGCCGGCCGTTCGCCGTTGCCTATCGGCATGTTGCGCCAGTCCGGCTGCATTCTATCAAGCATGTTGTCCAGATCGATGGGCTCGCCGATGTTGACGTACACGCGACCGAAGTTTTCACGCAAACCCTTGATTGATCGAATCAGACCAAACAGTGACTCTTTTTGCTTCGCGCCACCGCCGAGTTCATTGATAAAGGAATCCCCCTCGATCAGTTTTTCATATCCGAAGTAAATAGGTACGAATACGACCGGGCGTTTGGGATCCTGGATGTAGGAGTTCACGGTCATCACCAGCATGCCGCCCTTTGGTGACAATAGTCGTCCGGTCCGGCTACGCCCGCCTTCAACGAAGTACTCGATCGAATAACCGCGCAGCAAGATCTGGTACAGGTAGGCATCGAATACAGCGGCATACAGGCGATTGCCTTTGAAGCTGCGGCGCAGGAAGAACGCACCGCCACGCCGCAAAATCGGACCGACGACCGGCATGTTGAGGTTTATGCCCGCTGCGATATGCGGCAGCTGCAATCCCTCTTCATAGCAAATGTAACTCAACAGCAGGTAGTCGAAATGACTCCGATGACAGGGTACGTAGACAACGACTTTTTCTTTCGCCTGGTCCCGTAGCCGTTCCGTGTGACCAATCTCGATACCGTCGTAAATCCGGTGCCACAGCCAGCGCAGTATGCGCACCAGGAAACGGATGGTCGGGAAGGAAATATCGGCAGCTATCTCATGCACGTATTTGTGGACCTTGCGTTCTGCCTGCTCCAGCTTCTTCGCGTCATCGCCGGCTTCCGCCGCAATCGCACGCCTCACATTGGGTGCGAGCAGCACCTGCCTCTCAAGCGTGCGGCGATGCGACAGGTCCGGGCCCACGGTCGCGGTACGCCGCTTGCGAAAATGCACTCGCAGAATCCGTGACACTTTGCGAAACGCGATATTGGGCTCGACGCCGTCCTGCACGATGGAACTCAACGCCAGCGCATGGCTGAACCGCATCAGTGTGTTGCGGCCGTGCAAAAGTGTCGCAAAGAATTTCCGCGTGCGGCCCGCAACATCCCAGTTCTCGGCGAACATCAACTTGAACAGTGAGTGTTCCTTGTCGGGTGAGCGACCCCAGTAGATTGCGACGGGAATAAGCAGCAGATCTTCGCTATTATTCTCCCCTGCATCCACAAGGCTGCGCAGGCGACGCGAGCCCGATGCCGACGGCCGACGGAACAAGATGCCGCTGAGCGGCCTGAGTACGACGAAACGTCTCGAGAATCGCTGGCCGCCGAAATAGAACGATTCACTCGGTGACGGCAGGCCATTCTTGGCGCATGCGCGCTCCAGCGCAAGCAGGTCGGCGAGCCCACCCGTTTCCAGCACGTAACAAACGGCCGCATCGCCGTCGGTAATCAGTTCGGCCGGCGCTTCCGGTTGCACGGTCGGGCGCGCCCAAACGGCGAACAGCTTACCGGCCAGCCAGTAGAGTGGCCGGAAAACAAGAAACGCAAAGTCTAAAAAGTGACGCACTGGCGAACATCGCTCCTGCCGGGCCGTCTAGTCGTTGACAGCCTCTTTGATCTCTTCCTCGATCTGCTCGGCGTGTTTCTGGACGACCTCGCCGACGTCCTCTGCCTTGTCGAGCGCGTCGTGATAAGCATCACCGAGCTTCTCAGTCCCATCATCTACCGCTTCGCCGACAGCATCGGCAACATCTTCCATTTCCTCGGCGACGTCTTCCATCTCGTCAGCAATGCGATCCATTTTCGAATCGTCAGATGATTCGCCGCAACCTGCGAATGCGAAGGCGATCAGTACGAGCAGAATTCTCATGGCACTCCTCCCATTGGTACTCTTTCAAGAAGTGATCTTTTCAATAAATCGCCTTAAATAATAGTTGATCTCGTCGATATTTTCGCTAAGCCGATGATCGCCATCGAGTACGTGCAGCTCAGCGTGACACTGGCTCGCAAAGCGTATGCTGTTCTCGACAGGTACAACGTCGTCTCGCCAGCCATGCACGATCGCTATCGGCAGGTTTGGTGGCGTCGGCGTCAGTTCCTCGTAGCCGGGCATATAGTACGCAGGCGCCAGAACGAATAGTCCCGCCGCGCCCAACTCTGCGGCCGCGGCCGTGGCCACGTGGCCGCCCATACTGGAACCGACGAGAAGCAGCGGTCCACTAATATCGCGACATTCCTCGATCAGCTTGTGCACGCGCTCGGTCGGGTCGGCAATTCCCTGGTAGTCGACGCTACCTACCGCGCAACCTATGTCTTCAGACTGCTCGGCCATCGCGCGGATTTTTGTACCCCAGGGCCCGCTTTCCTGCCCGTGCGAGAAAATCACGGTTGTCATATCAGTATTCCCTCTCCTGTATCGCAAAGTTCCTCGATGTGGCGGGCCAGCAACCAGTCCCTGTCCTGCCCCCAGACAACATAGTCACCCAGCCGAATCGTCGGTACACCCCACGAACCAGAGTCAAACATCGACTCACGATTGTCCTCGACTTTTTGTCGCCATGACTCGCCTTGCATCGCGGCCAGTACATCGGGCCAGAACAACCCGCAGCGGCCGGTTACCTTGCGCATGCCCTTGTCTGTCGCCACGTCGATGGCACGGGACCAGGTCGCTTCACCGGCATGCAACAAGAAATCTCGCTCTCGCCTTTCACCCTGCGCATAAAAGAAAACGGCCAGGCAACGCTCAACCCCGATACCGACCGGGTCGGCGAAGTGACCGTAAGGAATGTGCAGGCGGCGTGCCTCCCGACTCGTGTCTTTGACAATGTAGGTGAGTTTCCGCTGCGGAACCTGCATGCCTCGCATTACCATCGGCAAGACCGGTCGAACAACGAGCTGCAGTTTGAATGCATCGGCGATCGCAAAGACTCGCTGCAGGCAAAGATAGGAATACGGGCTGCGGAACGAATAGAAAAGCTCCAGGGGCGGCAGGTCCCGCGCAGCGCCAGGTGGTGCGACAGGCAACGTCGTCTGCATGACTTGCCGAATAGAGGCAAGCCTGGCAATGGACGCTGATTCGTTTCGCGCACCTAGCGCATCCAGCCGTTCGAGAAGGTAATGCAGGCGATCGACACCCCAGTACCATTCGCCGGCGTAGTACAGCGTAGCCGAGTTATAGTGCCCGAGCTCCTGCAGGCGCTCCTGGTTCGCCGCCAGCATTGCATCGCCTGCACCGGTTATCCCGGCGCCGGTCAGACGCCTGGCAACACCCTCCGAGTCACCACGCCAATAGGATGTAATCGCTGCGAGCAACTCACTCCCGAAATCCGGCGTGCCGCTGCTTGCCGCCAGGCTGTCGATCAGTGCGCGCCGGTGCTCGACGGCGGGAGCAACCCCTTTGTCGAGAAACGGCACGCCGAGTTCGGCAGCAAGCCGTGCGCAGTCCTGGTCGGCATACACAGCCAGCATCTCAGGAAATGGACGGTAGGCCGTGTCAGTGCATGACTGGGTCAGGTAGTAGCGCAGTTCAATATCATAGGCAGCTGCCAGGTCCGGAAGGTAATGGGCCAGCAGATACGAGTAGGGATCGTCGAGCTCGAGAAATACCGAGACGATATGCGCACGTCGACCAAGCTTTCGACCAGATTCGGCGAGTGAGCGCTGCAACGTTTGCGTCTTCTCGCTGGCCAGCAGGTTAACCAGCTTCGAGCGCAGCTTGTTACGAACACTCATTCGTCGTCCCAGGCCGAGGTCGGCTTCCACAACAATTCGTCGAGGTCTGGCTGCCAGCGATACTTGCTCATGTCGACTTTGCCTGCCATGACGGCGACGTCTTCCATCATAAGTCGTTTGCTCTGCTCTTTGTACGAGGAGCTGCCTTTTTCAAAGGCGATCTTGCCGGACGACTGCAGGACGCGATGCCAGGGCACATCGTGACCGTCAGGCAAGTGTCGCAACGCATAACCGACCTGGCGAGCGCCGCGAGGGATACCGGCAATTTCGGCTATCTGACCGTAATTCGCGACATTGCCTTGCGGAATTTCCCGGATCGTTTCCCAGATACGGTGCATGCGGGCGATACGATCCATATCAGGTGAGCCCGAGGCGCGCCTGGATCTCGCGCCTGGCATCGGCAAGCACTGTGTCGCGATCCAGGCTGCCGAGAATCTGCTTGACGACATGTTTTGGTCCGCCCTCGCCCCAGGACTTGCCCTGACCGAGATATTTGGATGCAACCTGGCCGACGACATAGGTGCTGTAGTAAGCGATCGCACCCTGCGCTCCCGCGGTAACGATCGTGGACAACCCTGCCGTGCCCACCTTGAGCGCACTCGAAACGAAATGCAGCGCCCAGACCGTGCCCATCAGCGCGGCCGACTCCGCGACAATCACCTTGACGAGTGAGCCAGCCTCTTTCTGGCTCAGCGGCAGGTCGTAGACGCGCGACAGGTGCACTACCATGCCGACATCAATGAAGGCTGCGGCAAACAGGTCGGCGACGGGCACCGGGTTGAAGGCGACGGCAATGCCTTTGCCAACGCAATAGGTGCGTACGAGCTTCTCGCCGATCTCGCGTCGTGCGGCGAGTATACGCCGCCCCACCTGGTCGCTAAGATCTGCGGCAAACAGGCTGGCATTCAGTGCAGCAAGTGTCTTGCCCTCAGCATCAAGTATGTCCCACAGCCGCAACCGCAGTTTCTCAACGTCGGGCTCTCTTTGTCGCTCACACTCAGTTTCGTTTCCGCTTTCGTCAACCTCGACAACAATTTGCGGCCGCGGCTGCGCGGCGACAGCAAGAACGTGAGAAGGCTCAATCATGCCATCCGTTTTTTCGCGTATCGATTGCAACAGCGCCACTTTCTCATCACTGGTGAACAAGTCGCTTTTGTTGAGCGCCAGTAGCACCGGGCGGCCCTGCGCCAGGAGAGTGCGCAACGCGTGGAGTTCGGTATCAGTGATATCGCTATCGAGCACGAAGATGACCAGGTCCGATCGGCCCGCAACCTCGCGCGCCATCGCCTCACGCTCTTCGCCACCAGCTTCGTCCAGACCTGGCGTGTCAATCAGAAACACGCCACCTGCCTGAACCTCGCTCCATGGCTGCATTGACGAGTGCCGCGTCTCTCCGTGCAGGGGGCTCACAGAAAAAGCCTCCTCACCGATCAACGCGTTCAACAAGGATGACTTACCTGTGCTGACACGACCAAAAACGGCAAGATGCAGATGTCCGTGTTCGAGCTTGTCGAGCATGCCCTCAACGGCTTCGAAGTCGTGTGCCAGAGATTCACGCACGCCATCGGGAAGGCGCTCGTCGTCGATCAACTCGCGCAGGCTTTCGCGCGCGAGTTCGAGATGATCTGATCCGTCGCGCGTTCCCGCTTCAGCTACCGCCTGGTTTTTCTTCCAGGGCCATTTTGGCAACGCGGCGAACGCCCGCTTCAATATGTTCACTGATGCCTTCCTCGAATTCTTTCGCGGCAACCTCGGGCACGAGCTCTCCGTGCTTTGACAATGTCATGACCAGGCTTCGGCCCAGCGCATCGAAAATCAGGCCGTAGGCTACAGCGTGAACCAAGCCACCTGCCACCGTGCCAATTCCCGGGAATGCCTTCAGGCCATTCCCAGCCACGGCCAGCGACAATGGCAGCGCACGCCCTACACGACTCTGACTGAGGTTCAGGAATTCTTCGATATCGAGATCACGCGGCGTTGCGTCGTACAGCTTACAGAGTTCCTGGGTCATTGCGGTGCCTATGTAGCCCTGAATGAGCACATCTGTGCCTGGACTTACGGCTGCGAGCGCCCCAACAACCGCCTTGCGCGTACCGTTGCGAATGATCTGCTCTGAGCGCTGCACACGGTAATGCGCTTCGGCCTCAGCCAGCTTGTCCGCCGCAAGCCTGAATACGGCGCGGTCGCGTCGCTCATCGATCTCCGTGGGATCTTCAAGCAGGCGATTGATCGCGACTACGAGAACGCCGATGTCTGCGGGACGCTGGCGCTTCACCGTCGACTCGGTGCCGTCGCTTGTCCGCTCGACTACGTCGGTTGCTCCGCCTGCCGTAACGGCGACGACGCGGTCTCTTTCGATCTCGCCTCCCGCAAGCTCAAGATGTTCGAGCAAGCGTTGCATTAACGCCGCCTGCTCCTCGACACCGAAACGATCCGATTTATTCATGACGATGACGAGTGGTTTTCCGAGGCACAACAGTTGATTGACGGCGCCGGCTTCGGGGCGCGTCAGGTCGCCCTCGCAAACAAACAACACAACATGCGAGCGTTGTGCTTCCTGCATCGCTACGTCGCCCAGGCCTTCTTCATGGCCACCCATCCCAGGCACGTCGGTAAGCAGGATTTCATTGCCGGCATCGTTGCGCCATCGATAGTGCCGCACATCGGTTGTCGACCCGCCGAGCACATCAACAGAGACATCGGCCGTCGGAACGAGCGCCCTGATCAGCGAACTTTTGCCGGTGCTGATCTCACCAAAGAAGCACAGATGGATCGCCCCGCTCGCCTGGCGCGCTGCGAGTTCCTGCAATTCCGACTGTGCCGCGCCAACATCGACACCGGATGCCTCGGCCTCTGCAAGCCGGGCACGAATGTCTGATTGCGAGAGTTTTCGGGCCGCCTTCGCCCTGACATCGGGTATTTTTCGGCGCACGACCAGCCGCCAGATGAGCCAAAGCGCGGTAACAACAAGCACGACCATGACGGCCAGGTAACCGTACAGCAGAACCTTCGGGCCCTCGTCCAGGCGATCCCATACGTTGAGCGCCGACTCCGTGATGAAAAGCAGTGCGCCGATCGCCACGACGAACAGCAGCCCGATGACTGCTGCGATGCCGATCCTGATGAAACGGTCGAGTTTCATAATCTTGCTAGATTTGTGCTGCGACCCAGTCGTTGATTTTGGCTTCGAGCATCGACAACGGCATCGGGCCATCCATCAACACCTGCGTATGGAAGTCTGTCACGTCGAATGCGTCACCGAGTTGCTCTTCAGCATAGGTACGCAGCTCGCGAATTTTGAGCTGCCCGATTTTGTAGGCCAGCGCTTGTCCGGGAATCGCCATGAAACGCTCTGCTTCAGAGACAGCTCGTGCCTCCTTAACCGGCGAGTTGTCGTACATATAGTCCAGCACGTCCTGTCGAGTCCACTCTTTTTCGTGAAGACCCGTGTCGACCACAAGGCGAATCGAACGCCATAGCTCAGCATTCAAGGCTCCGAAATACTGGTACGGATCAGTGTAAACGCCGATTTCCTTGCCCAGTGATTCGGCGTAAAGTCCCCATCCCTCGGTGAAGGCCGTGTAGCCTCCGAAGCGTCTGAATCCCGGCAACTCTTCGTTCTCGACCTGCAGGGAGCGCTGGAAGTGGTGGCCGGGTATGGCTTCGTGCAGAAACAGGGACTCCATGCCCCAGATTGGCCGTGCCTTGATGTCATAGGCGTTGGCGTAAAAGACACCTGGACGGCTGCCATCCGGTGTGCCCGTTCGATAGGAACCACCGGATGCCGATGCCTCGCGAAATGGCTCTACACGCCGAACTTCGAAACCCGTCTTCGGAAAGACGTTGAACAAGGGCTTTGCCAGCTCGGAGATTCTCTCGGACATAGCCTGATAGCCCTGGATCAGTTGCTCAGGCTCGTCGAAATAAAACTGGTCGTCATTGTTCATGAAGTCGAAGAATTCCTTGAGGTCACCTTCGAAGCCCACCTCTTCCATGACACTGTGCATTTCGTCGTGAATGCGAGCGACCTCATTGAGACCGATCTGATGGATCTCATCGGGCGTGAGGTCAGTCGTCGTAATGCGCTTGACGTTGTACGCGTACCAGTCAGGCCCATCTGGTAACGCATAGAGTCCGACCGTTTCACGCGCGGCGCCCATGTACTCGTCGCCCATGAAGTTCGCCATGCGGCTGTAGACTGGAAGAACCTTGGTCTCTATCGCTTCTTTGAATGCGGCGGAAAGACGCTCGCGATCTGCCGCACTGAATTCTTCCGGCATATTCTCTATCGGTGCCCAGAAACCGCTCTCTTCGGCCGTGTCGACAATTTGCGATTCGATCTGCGGCAGCGATTTCTCCATGAGGATACGCGGCTGCACGACGCCCTGTTGCATGCCCTGTTTCATATTTTCGACAGCCTGATCGGCATACACGACAAAACCGTCGATACGTGCCAGCCAGTCGTCATAGTGCTTGACCGTTTTGAACGGATGCACACTCGTGCCGCTGCCGAGTTGCACGAATGAATTCAGCGTCGAGTAAAACTGGTTAATCGGCTGCAGATGGCCTGGGAAGCGATCGCCTTGCAGCGATTGCTCTCGATTCAGCCTGAACATGTCGTAGCTCAGCTGGTCCTGCCGCGACAGTTGCTCGCGATCGATCTCGATCAGTCTCGCCAGAAATTCCTCATCCATGATGCGGTTGGCCTCGCGATGTTCAGGCCCAATCGAATTGGCGAATTTATCGTTGAAACGATAGTCGCCGATTGATGTTGCCCGCATGGGGTTGAGCTCGAGGCCGCGCTCAAAAAATTCGTCAAAAAGCGAATGCAGGGCTTCGGCAGGGTCCGCAACCTCGGCCTGAGGTTCTGTAGCTGACTGTTCGTTACTGCAGGCGGCGATGAGCAGCACAGCCGCCAAAACGGCAGCAGGTAGTGTTTTCATGGGATGTCCTCTCGTTTTCGAGAGAATATCAGACCATGAAACCCAGATCGCGTTGCACGAAGTTGTCGATATTTGGCGCCACGATATCCAGGTCCGTATCGGGTATGCCAAACCATTTCGCCAGCGTCGCCGCGAACTGATCGGCCGATGTCGTAGG
>CALZHX010000031.1 GCA_945787435.1 uncultured Woeseiaceae bacterium | reverse complement strand
TATCTCGGCCGTAGGCCTGCTACCTCTCGCGTCGCGTAGCCTATGGATGCGATCAACGCTGTTCTGGCCGGCGTCGGCGCCGAACTCCTTGTGCCGAGCCCCGGGCGTCATTGTCTTTTCGCAAAATTGCGCTGCGGCGCGACCAAACACAACAAGATCCAGAAGCGAATTCGAACCAAGGCGATTGGCACCGTGCACCGACACACAGGCCGCTTCGCCGACGGCCATCAGCCCCGGTACGACGGTCTCGCTGTCTCCGCCGCTGCTCGTAATGACCTGGCCGTTAAAATTGGCGGGCACGCCGCCCATGTTGTAGTGCACGGTCGGCAATACCGGAATGGGTTCTTTCGTAACATCGACGCCGGCGAAAATCCTCGCCGATTCGGCAATGCCGGGAAGACGCTCTTCGATAACCTCCGGACCCAGGTGCTCGAGGTGCAGGTGAATATGATCATTTACGCTTCCGACACCACGCCCTTCACGAATTTCGATCGTCATTGAGCGGCTAACGACATCGCGCGAAGCGAGGTCCTTGGCGTTTGGCGCATATCGTTCCATGAAACGCTCGCCGTCGGAATTCGTCAGGTATCCACCCTCGCCGCGCACACCTTCGGTGATCAGGCAGCCCGCGCCGTAGATTCCGGTCGGATGAAACTGCACGAACTCCATGTCCTGAACCGGCAAACCAGCCCGCAAGACCATGGCACTGCCATCGCCGGTGCAAGTGTGCGCAGATGTACACGAAAAATACGAGCGGCCGTATCCGCCTGTCGCCAGGATGACCTGGTGCGAACGAAAACGATGCAACCGGCCCGTTGCCAGATCGATCGCAACCACACCGCGGCACGCGCCATCTTCCATGATCAGGTCGACCGCGAAGTACTCTATGTAGAACTCTGCATCGTGCTTCAGAGACTGTTGATAAAGGGTGTGCAGCATCGCGTGACCCGTGCGATCCGCCGCCGCACAGGTGCGTTGAGCAGTGCCTTCGCCATAGTGGGTCGTCATACCGCCGAACGGGCGCTGGTAGATCTTGCCTTCTTCGGTACGCGAAAATGGCACTCCGTAGTGTTCGAGTTCGATGACGGCGTCCGGCGCTTCCTTGCACATGTACTCGATCGCATCCTGATCACCGAGCCAGTCGGAACCCTTAATCGTGTCGTACATGTGCCAGCGCCAATCGTCCTCACCCATGTTGCCCAGCGCGGCACTGATACCGCCCTGGGCCGCGACCGTGTGGCTGCGTGTCGGGAATACCTTGGTGACACACGCCGTACTGAATCCGGCATTTGCGAGGCCAAACGTTGCGCGCAAGCCTGCGCCACCAGCACCAATGACCACGACGTCATAACTGTGATCGATGAATTCGTAGTCGCTCATGCGCCCAACCCGATCCTTAGAATTGCGTATGTCGATATGACGGCCACAAACACGTGCGCGAAACGCGACAGGATCAACGACACGATCTTGCTGCCATGAGCATGCACGTAGTCTTCAATAACCACCTGCACGCCGAGATACGAGTGGTACGCCGCGGTCAGGCACAGCAGCGACAACAACACGCTGTTAAGCGGACGGCCAATGAACTCGACGACGACATCATGCGCAAGAGACGGCGACAGGACGATGGATACGACGAACCAGAGACCGAGTATCACGAGCGCGATGCCTGAGACACGCTGCCCCCACCAATGATCGGTACCGTCTTTGGCAGTACCAAGGCCGAGTACGCGGCCGAGCGGAGCACGAAGACTCATGAAGCAGTCATCCACAGTAAGGCCGTCGCAACAATGGCCGTAACGAGCACAAACCAGGCAGACGCATTCGCCTGTCGCTTCTCGAAACCACGCCCGGTGTCCCAGACAAGATGCCGAACACCGTTGGCAAGATGGAAGAAAAAGGCGAAGCTCCAGCCGATCAGGAGAAGTCTTCCAATGAGCGTCGACATCAGAGAAATGAACTGATCGTAATCTTCCGATCCGGACGCCGCGCTGACGAGCCACGCAGCCAGTACGAGCAGCCCGACCGCCATCGCTGCACCGGTGGCCCGATGAAGGATCGAAAGCGTCATCGTAATAGGCCAGCGATAGATCGAAATATGAGGTGATAAAGGCCTTTCAGTATTGCTCATAAACTATTGTAAATATTGTCGTTTTTTAGTTAAAAATCGATGCAGCGACCGGCCTTTTCCCAGTCCCCGTAGCGCGTCGGATCGAGGCCATCACGGCCACCAATTTCCTTCGGCTTTTCGGGCTCAGGCTTCTTCTCGAGGTCCTTTTTTTCTGTATCCTCGTCTGGCATGGCGAAAGTATGCCAGACACAGGATTGAGATGTCAGAGTTAGCGTACAAAACGATTTCGATAAGCGGACCGGATGCATTCGAGTTTCTGCAGAACCTGTTGACTAACGACCTTGGCTTGCTCGAGACCGAAGCGGAGATCTTTGCGGCCCTCTGCAACCCAAAAGGCAGGGTGATCTGGTTCGGGACGGTGTCCCGGGCCGAATCCGAATATACGATGTCGGTCGCGACCGATCTCGCCGAGGACATTGTCCAACGACTTACGATGTTTCGGTTTCGCTCCAGGGTGGAGTTTGCGATTGGCGAAGGCGGCACTGTCGATGCGCAGTTTCTTATTACGAACGGCTACCCGTTCATCGGCGCGGTTCAATCGGAATTATTCACACCGCACATGCTTAACCTGGATCTGCTGGGCGCAATCAGTGTCGACAAAGGTTGTTACCCGGGTCAGGAAATCGTTGCACGGACGCATTTTCGCGGAGCAACCAAGCGCCGTTTGATGCGCTTCGAAAGTACGGAACCCGTTTCGCCAGGGGATAAAGTGTCGAGTGGAGAACGTGACATTGGCGAGGTGCTCAAT
>CALZHX010000030.1 GCA_945787435.1 uncultured Woeseiaceae bacterium | reverse complement strand
GCTCTTTTCAGCGTGCGGCAGTCGCCCGATCTCCTCCTCGGTTGCCGGATTCAGGACCGGGAGGTAATCGGGCGTCTTGCGCCATTCGCCGTTGATATAGAGATGCAGGTCTGGATAAGTACTCATAGGAGCAGTCAGGTAGGATACAGATGCCTGATTATAGAAGAGGTGTATCGCCATTAACTACTCAAAGCTCGATGCGAAGGACTATGCCCGCGAGCATATGCGCGGAATCTGGGCCGCCGCGCTGAATCCGTTTAACGAAGACCTGTCGCTAAATGAGGCCGGGCTGCGCACGAACATTCGCCACTGGATTGACGATCTGGATATTCAGGGGCTATTCATTGCCGGAAAGCAGGGCGAGTTTTTCTCGATGAGCCTTGACGAACGAAAGCGCAATTTCGAAATTGCGGTTGAAGAGTGTGACGGCAATGCCGGGGTTATCGTTTCGGTTTCGGATCAGAATTTCAGCACCGTCCTCGACCTCGCGTTGCATGCACAAAATTGCGGGGCTGACTACATCGTGGTCCATGCGCCGGTGCTGAGCTTTATCCATGAGCGCGGCGAGGTGCTGTATCAGTATTACAAGGGACTCTGTGATCGTCTTGATATTGGCATTGCGATGTGGAGCCATCCGGATTCCGGCTACCTGATGCAGCCGGAAGAATGCGCGCGAATTGCGGATCTACCCAATATCGTCGCCATCAAGTATTCGGTTCCTCGCGAGATGTATGTGCGGCTGACTCACATGGTCGGGGACAAGATCCAGGTGTCTACATCGTCAGAGGATGAGTGGCTGGACAACATCGAAGAGCTCGGGTGGCAACTCTATCTCTGTTCCTCGCCGCCATTCCACCTGCAGACAAAGAACGACAAGCGCATGGACGAATACACGCGCCTGGCCTTTGCAGGGAAGTTTGACGAGGCCCGGCGCGTGCGTGACAGCCTGCATCCCGTGCGTGACGCGATGGTGCGGACAAGACCCGCGGATAAGCCACAAGCCTTCGGCAAATATTGGCAGGAGTTGCTCGGGCAGGTCGGTGGGCGCGTTCGACCGCCAATGCTGGAGCTGACAGAAGCCGAGAAAACGGCAATTTGGCAAGCATTTGAGACTTGCGGATTGCAATTGTGAGTCCGGGCCGCCGACGCTCCATGCCCCTCGAAAAAATTGCAGTCATTGGCTGTGGCGCGGTCGCCGACTATGCGGTAACACACCTGGGCGACAGTGCTCGCATTTCTATCGCTGTCATCGAGCCAGGCTGGGAAGACCGGGCGGGGGAAGTATTCGGCGCTGATGTCATCCTGGTCAATTCAATCGGCGATATGCCCGAGCTGCCCGATGTCGTGTTTGACTGTGCAGGCCACGGCGCGCTGCGGCAGCACGGGGAACAGGTCTTGCGATCAGGCATCGATCTCGTTTCCGTGTCGTCAGGCGCGCTGGCCGACCAGGCGCTTTTCGACAATCTCATGAGTGCCGCGCAGGACGGGGGTGCGCAACTTAAAGTCGTGTCCGGCGCCATCGGCGCGCTCGATGCGTTATCGGCGGCCAGTGTCGGCGGCCTCGACAGCGTCGTCTACCGCGGCCGTAAGCCGCCACAAGGTTGGGTTGGGTCGCCTGCCGAGGACAAACTGGAGCTTGCCAGCCTCGCGGAGCCAGCCGTGCATTTTGCCGGAAGCGCGCGCGAGGCGGCGCTGACGTACCCCAAAAACGCCAATGTCGCGGCCTCGGTCGCACTGGCCGGAATCGGCTTTGACGATACGACAGCCGAACTGATTGCCGACCCCGACGCCACCCAGAATATTCACGAGATCGTGGCAGAGGGCGAGTTCGGCCGGTTCGAGTTCCGCATCAGTGGCAGGCCGCTACCGAGCAACCCGAAGTCGTCCGCGCTGACGGCAATGAGCGTTGTGCGCGAATCCCGGAACAGGATCGCGCCACTCAGTATAAGATGACGCGCCAGGAGATCGTCATGAACAGGTTGTCAGCATTCAATTTCAAACAGTGGATCGACGAGCATCGTCATCTGCTGAAGCCGCCTGTCGGCAACAAGTTGATCTGGGAAGATTCCGGCCTGATGGCGTTTGTCGTGGGCGGACCGAACCAGCGCACGGACTATCACGACGACCCGGTGGAGGAATTCTTCTACCAGCTCGAGGGCGACATGGTGCTGAAGATTCACGATGACGGCGACTTTTACGATGTCGTGATCAGGGAAGGTGAGGTATTCATGCTGCCAGCGCATGCCCGACATTCACCGCAACGACCCGTGGCAGGCAGCGTTGGCCTCGTCATCGAGCCCAAACGGCCACAGGGTGCGCTGGACGCCTTCGAGTGGTATTGCTTTGAGTGCGGAGCGCTGGTCCATCGTGCGGAGGTGCTGCTGCAATCGATCGTCGAAGATTTGCCGCCTCTGTATGAGTCCTTTTACGCGGACCAGGATGCACGAACCTGCCCGAACTGCAGCGCCGTGCACCCGGGCAAGGAACCTCCCGAAGGCTGGGTTACATTGTCGTGAATTACGTCGCATCACGTGAGTTCGCCCTGCGGCAGGACGAACTCGATCCGCTTGGCAGTTACCGGGACAAATTTCATTTCCCCGATTTTGGCCGTGCCCACTCGGTCTATCTCACAGGTCATTCACTCGGATTGCAGCCGAGAACCGCCCGGGAAGCCATCGAGATCGAGCTCGAAGACTGGGCGCGGTTCGGCGTTGAAGGTCACTTCGAGGGCCGCAATCCCTGGTACAGCTATCACGAGCTTCTAAGCGAACCGATGGCCGGCATTGTGGGTGCGAAACCGTCGGAAGTCGTCTGCATGAATTCACTGACGACCAACCTGCACCTCTTGTTCGTTTCGTTTTACCGACCAGGCGATTCCAGGTACAAAATCATCAGCGAGGGACGGATGTTTCCGTCGGACCGTTACCTGCTCGAGACGCAGACGAGGTTTCATGGCCACGATCCTGACGATGCCATTATCGAGATCAGCCCACGCGACGGGGAGGGCGTCATCCGGGAAGAGGACATCCTTGCCGCGATTGATGAGCATGCTAGCGAGTTGGCACTGGTTTTTTTCGGTGGCGTCAATTACCTGACCGGCCAATTGTTTGACATGCCGAAAATCACCGCAGCGGCCCACGCAGCCGGCGCCATTGCGGGGTTTGATCTCGCGCACGCGGCAGGCAACGTGCCGCTTTCGCTGCACGACTGGGATATCGACTTTGCCGCCTGGTGCTCTTACAAATACCTCAATTCCGGCCCCGGCAATGTTGGTGCAATCTTCGTGCATGAGAAGCACGGAGAAAATTACGACCTGCCGCGTTTCGGCGGCTGGTGGGGCCATGACAAGAACACTCGTTTCAAGATGGAGAGTGGGTTCAAGCCGATGCCCGGCGCGGAAGGATGGCAGCTCAGCAATGCGCCGATATTCGGGATGGCAGTGATGAAATCATCGCTGGAAATCTTTACTGAAGCCGGCATACCGGCGCTGCGTCGAAAGAGCGAGAAGCTGACCGGTTATCTCGAATTTATTATTAACGAACTGGCAACCGAATTTCCCGATGCCGGTATCAGTATTATTACATCGTCGACACCTCGCGAGCGCGGAAGTCAGCTGTCTCTGAACTTCACAGGGCACGACCGGGAGTTCTTCGACAAGATGACAGCGGCCGGCGTGATTGCCGACTTCCGGGAACCCTGCATAATTCGCGTAGCGCCCGTGCCGCTTTACAACTCGTTCGAGGATGTCTACAACTGCGGCGAGGTGCTGCGGCAAGCACTTGCTGGCGCACCCGGGGAGTGATGATGAGCGCAAAGGAATTTTCGATTGCAGGCGGTGGTCCAGTGGGCTCGTTGCTTGCCATCGTGCTGGCCCGGCACGGCTACCAGGTCGACCTGTTCGAGGGTCGGCCGGATTCACGTCAAACGAACATTTACCAGGGCAGGTCAATTAACATCGCTCTGTCCGATCGCGGCTGGCATTCGCTCGACAGGATAGGCGTTAGCCCGGTCGTGAAAGACGAGTCTATCCCGATGTTCCGGCGGGCCATTCACGGCAAGGACGGAAGCCTCACTTACCAGCCGTATGGCAAGGAAGACCAGGCGATTTGGTCCGTATCGCGTGGCCGGATCAATGAGCACCTGCTGGATCTCGCCGAGGCAGAGCCCGGAGTGCAAACGTTTTTCGAACACAAACTGGTCGACGTCGATTTCGAAACCGCTGCGGCGACATTCCAGGTAGCTGGCGATACCGAAGTGGTCATAAAGAGCGATTTCCTGTTCGGTGCTGATGGGGCGAAATCGAAGGTGCGGCGCCTCGCCCACGACTTGCCGCGATTCAGCTACAGCCAAAGCTATATGCCGCAGTGCTATATAGAGCTGAATATCCCTGCCAATGCGGACGGATCTCATCAACTTGAGAAAAACGCGTTGCACATTTGGCCGCGCAAGCAATTCATGTTGATCGCGTTGCCCAATCCCGATGGCACGTTCACCTGCACGTTGTTTCTCAACCACTCGGGCGAGCCATCATTCGAGTCACTGATCGACCGCAAGAATGTCGCGCACTTTTTCAAATCCGAGTTTCCGGACGCGACTGATCTTCTCGAGAGCCCGGTTGACACATTTATGGCGCGTGAGCCCGCGCCGTTATTTCTCGTGCACGTGTTTCCCTGGTCGTTCAACAACAAGGTTGGTCTCATCGGCGACGCGGCACACGCAATCGTGCCGTTCTACGGGCAGGGCATGAACTGCGGCTTCGAGGACTGCGCAGAGCTGAATGCGCTAATCGATGAGAACGATCATAACTGGGGCAGTATATTTCCGGCCTACGAGAACCGGCGCAAGCCAAACGCAGATGCCATCGCCGAATTGTCGAAACGTAACTTCGTGGAGATGAGCGACTTGTCGGGTGACGCCATGTTTCAGCTGCGCAAAAAGATCGAAGCAAAGTTCCACGAAGCCCATCCTGATCTGTGGACTCCGTTGTATTCAATGGTCACGTTTTCGCCCGAAGTGCCCTATGCGAAGGCCCTGTCACTCGGTGAAACACAGAATGCAATCATGGAGAGAATCATGCGCATGCCGGGCATCGAGAACGACTGGCAAGAGCAAAAGATAATGGATGAGATGTATGCGCTTGTCGTCAACGGCTTTGGAACAGAATTATGAGTGAGAAGCAGAAGAACTTCCGCGAGCTCGAGTCGGGTATCCATACCGATCTCAAGGATCGCCTGACTTACGGCGAGTACCTTAGTCTCGATACGATCCTGAACGCGCAGAACCGGCTATCGACGCAGCACGACGAGATGCTGTTCATCATCATCCACCAGGCCAGCGAACTGTGGCTCAAGCTCGCGGGACATGAGGTTGAGGCGGCGATTGGCCACGTGGAAGAAGACGACTACCGGCATGCATTCAAGGTCATCGCACGCGTCAAGCTGATATTCAACCAGCTCGTCAACTCGTGGAATATATTGTCCACGATGACGCCGGTCGACTACCTGACGTTCCGCGAGATGCTCGGGCCGGCATCAGGGTTCCAGTCGTACGCCTACCGAAAACTGGAGTTCCTGCTCGGTAACAAGAATGCAGGGTTGGTTGAAGTGCACCGACACGATGACACTGTGTACGACGAATTGTCAGCGGTTCTCACTGCGCCGAGCCTGTATGACGTTGTCATCGCGAAACTGGCCGACGCCGGTTTTGACATCGATGCTGAAAAACTGCAACGGGACTTCAGCCAACCGTACGAGCCGAACCAGTCCGTGCAAAACGCTTGGCTCGAAATCTATCGTAACGCGGACAATCACTTTGAGCTGTATGAGCTCGGTGAGAAGCTTGTGGACATCGAAGATGCGTTTCAGAGCTGGCGCTTCAAACACATGCTCACGGTGCAGCGGATCATTGGCAATCGCAAGGGTACCGGTGGTTCATCGGGTGTGCCGTTTCTGAAGAAAGCCCTGGAGACGAGTTTCTTCCCGGAACTGTTCTCGATCCGAACGGATCTTTGACAGGCTTTAGGTTCGCTCGACTTCAGCAGGCTCTTCTGTAGCAGGCTCGGCAATGTCATCGGGCAGGTCGAATTCCCGCATCTCCGCCTCTTCATTCGTCGTTATCCATTGCAGGATGTTGTAATAGGCACGGATATTGTTGACGTACAACACGGGTTCCCAGCCCCGGGCATAGCCGAAAGGTACACGGCTGTACCATTCTCGCTGCGACAGTAACGGTAATGCTTCACTGATATCGACCCAGGTATCGGGATTGCCGCCCTGCCATTCGACGATTTGCCGCACATCTTTGATGTGATTGAAGCCGACGTTGTACGCGGCGAGCGCCATCCAGGTCCGATCGGGTTCGTCAACGGTATCAGCGACGCGCTCTGTTTGTCGCGCGTAATATTGGGCGCCGCCGAAGATGCTGTTGCGCGGATCGACGCGGTCATCGATGCCGAGATAGTCAGCCGTATCCTCGGTGAGCATCATGATGCCGCGTACGCCTGTCGGTGAGACAGCGCCGGAACGCCAGTGCGATTCCTGGTAAGCAATAGCGGCCAGCAGGCGCCAGTCGAGGGCCCATTCGGCGGCGGCCTCTTCAAACATGGCGCGGTATCGTGGCAAGCGGCTCTCGTAGTGGCGAATGAAGTTGCGCGTACCGACATAGTCGAACTTGTCGGTATGGCCGTAATAGCGGTCTTTGACCTGTGCGAGGTTCCCCGACCTGTCGAAATCGATAAGGAAGTCATCGGCGCGACTTAACAGGGCTTCGGCAGCATCTTTCGGAAACGCCCAGGCAAGCGGATCTCCTATTTCGAGGTCGAGTGCAACGCGCAAATCCGGATAAAAATGTCTCTGGATATTGAATTCCGTGCTGTCGGCGATAGTGAAGTCGACCTCTGCCGCGGCAACTTTGGCCAAAAGGTTGGCAACTTCGACGTCTGCATTCTCGGTCCAGACCAGGTCCGGGTACATTTTCTGCAGCGACGTGAGCATGTCTGCGTGGCTGGTTCCGGCAACGACTTCAATAGAGCGCCCCAGGACATCATCGATCGAACGCGGCTTGCCTGTGCCGAGTTTGTAAATCAAGTGCATATCGACCAACTCATAGGGATGACCGAAATCCACATACTCGCGACGAGAGTCGGTAATTGACAGGCCTGCAGCTGCCATATGAGCCTTGCCCTCGATCAGGTGGGGCAGTACTTCGGATACGCTCTGCACGGTTTCGATAACGAGCGCGACGCCGAGGTCTTCGGCAAACGCCTGAACCAGGTCGTACTCGGGACCGGATGGCCCTTCCGGACCGTCTACAAACGCGGTTGGGCTGTCACGCGTAACGACACGAAGCTGACCGACCTCGAGGATCTGGTCGAGCAGGGAGGGCGCTGTGGAACAGGTCCCAAGCAACGCGGCCAGGGCAATGTAGAGGGCTAGGCGCAAAGACTTCTCCGGTCTCTCTACTTTCTAAGTACTGATTTTACCCGAAAGAGTTGGTTGCGGCTTCTGGCAAGGATTCCCCGCATTGCGTACAATCCACGCCCCGCGCCCGGAGAGGTGCCGGAGTGGTCGAACGGGCCTGATTCGAAATCAGGTGTGCGCTTACGCGTACCGTGGGTTCGAATCCCACCCTCTCCGCCAGAAAAATCAAAGGCCCGTTCATGGGGCCGTTTGTTTTTCTCGCCGAATGTGGTTGAGGACTTCGAACCCTGTTCGACCAACGCAGCAGCGCAGCTGCATGTTGGCGGGGAGCTCGCGAAGCGAGCGAGCCAATCCCTGTCCGTTCAGCCCCGCTTCAGCTTCGGTGGTTCAAACTGTTACTATTGAGCATGCGATTTTGCGCGCGATATGTTGGGCGAACCTGGCGTGAAGTACTTTCTGCAATAGCAAGGCCCACTGTCGGCGTTCAGAATTGATAGTAGGTCTTATCGAAGGGGCTGAAAAATGTATCGAATCATACTAATAGTCGCGATTATGGGCCTGACCGGCTGCACGGGCGCCCAACACTACAATCCTCAGGCCGACGAGCAAATAACCGTTGGCGCGGTGCAGAAGGAAATTCGCATTGGCATGGCCGGAGGGCAGGTAGCCGAAATTCTCGGCTCGCCGAACATTGTGTCGACTGACGAAGATCGCAACGAGGTCTGGATTTACGACAAGATCTCGACCCAGTATGTGCGGGCGGACGCGAAGGCAGGAATCCTCGCGATTGGCGGTGGTTCTGATGTGGTCGGCGGTGCAGGAGTATCCGGTAGTCAGTCCTCCGGTGCGACCAGCCAAAGAACTCTGACCGTGATTATCAAGTTCGATGAGGATGGTCTGGTTCGTGATTTCGCTTACCACACGTCGCGCTTCTGAGAAGGCGTATCGAAGTGGCGCGCGCGGAATGCCGAGATCGCAAGGTTGCGCCTATTCAGCCGCCGTATTTGCGCTGATGTCGGCCGGCTGTGCGACGTTCCCGGAAGACGCGTTTCGTTTGTCGGAGAGCGCGTTGGAGATGCGGGAAATCCAGGTGCGCACTTATGAGGACGTGACTGAAGTCCAAATACTCGCCGCCTCTTCCGCTGTCCTGCAGGACCTGGGCTATGCGATTGACGAGGTCGAGAAGGAACTGGGTGTCTTGTCGGCATCCAAGCGTGCCGATGCCAGCAATTCGGCGGAGGTCGCCGGAAAGATTGCGCTGGATGTCGCGGATTGCGTGTTGACTCTTTTTCTCGGGTGCGAAAATGACTCATACAAATCTTCGAAAGACGTACAGGACATCGAGATGACGCTGGTGGTCCTGCCGGATCTCAAACAAGATGGGGTCTATCGAGTTCGCCTGACAATGCAGCGTATCGTTTGGGCAAAAAACGGCACGGTATATGAGCAGGAAACAATCAGCGATGCCGCGGTGTATCAAACTTTTTTCGACAGGTTGTCGAAATCGGTGTTCTTAGAGAAAGAGGGCGTCTGATCGTGCGCGTCCTCCTTGTGTTGACCCTGTTTGTATTAACCGGCTGCGCGGCATCGACCGCGGCTATCACGGCCGGTGGTAGTCAAGTCGAGCTGCGGCAGATGCAGACCCGCGAATACGAGACTATGGATAGGCGTGGTGTTTTACGTTCGATTGTCGCGACCTTGCAGGACCTGGGTTTCGTCATCGACAAGGCAGACTTCGATTTGGCGACGATATCCGCCACCAAGCTGCAGAAATATGAGATCAGAATAACGGTTACGGTGCGGGAGCGCGACAGCGGCAGGCTCGCAGTTCGTGCCAACGCGCGATTCAACGAAGATCCCATCGAAGACCCGAAATCGTACCAGGACTTTTTTGCGACGCTCGATAAGGCGATGTTCCTCACGCTGCATAAAGTCGACTGATTCCCACCGTTGCGTTTCATCCAGCGAGTTCAGGAACGACTCGGCTGCTGCAGCGCCGGAGGCGCCAGTTGCCGGGGAGCTCGCGAAGCGAGCGAGCCAATCCCACCCTCTCCATCGCCAAACCTGACCGATCAGGACCAAACAATGCAGCAACAAGACAATATTCGAGGTCTTTAGGTCCGTATGTTTCGCTATATCGATCAACTCTGGAGGGTAGGAGAATTATTAGTCTTGCAGCCGCTCCAGGACAGTTCGGAATCTCCCGGAGGTTTGGAATGAAAAGTAAAATGTCTGCTGGTCATAGATCGTACCGCTTTGGCGGCATCGCACTGTTGTGTCTGATAGCGCTGACAGGCGCTGCCAGCTGTGGAGGTGACGGCGGAGGTGGCGGGAGAACAAACCCCTCGTTACCAGCAATTGTCGTCAATAGCCTGTTGGACGAATCTTCACCTGCCAGCGGAACGGTAACGCTTCGCTCCGCTCTTGCGTCTGCGTCTTCTGGTCAAAGAATCACTTTTGATCCGACTTTCAACGGCAGCACAATCAATCTGATCTTCGTCGATTCACAACACACTGTTCTTGTCGGCGAGGTGATGGGCTTTGACG
>CALZHX010000029.1 GCA_945787435.1 uncultured Woeseiaceae bacterium | reverse complement strand
GCGGGCAAAATTCTTGTCGTTCGCAGGAATCAGTTCCCACGGCGCACCGTGAGTGCTCGTGTATTTGACCATGTCGTGGGCCGCCTCCTCGTAGTCATACCACTTGCCGCGATTGCGCCAGTCTTCGGAGGTCAGCTTCCAACGCTTGTAGGCTTTCTTTCTGCGGTCCTCGAAGCGCGCCCACTGTTCCTCCGGCGTTATATGCATCCAGAACTTGACGAGGATCGTGCCATATTCAACCAGCTGGTCTTCAAAGTCGTTTATCTCGGCATAGGCGCGGCGCCATTCCGCATCGCTGGCCAGGCCCTCGATACGCTCGACCAGCACGCGCCCGTACCAGCTGCGGTCGAATATCGTAAGTCGTCCCGATCGCGCGAGATGACGCCAAAAGCGCCACAGGTAATGGTGCGCACGCTCTTCGTCGGTAGGTGCTCCGTATTGCAGGACCCGATAGTTGCGTGCATCCAGCGTCGGAATGATGCGGCGGATGGCGCCGCCTTTGCCGCCGGCATCCGGGCCTTCGAACACCAGGATCGAAGAACGGTTCTTTTGCAGCGCCTCTCGCTGCAGCAGGTGTATGCGTCCCTGCTGCTGCCGGAGTTTCTGGCGATAGTCCTTCTTCAGCAAGCGGGGAGATGTATCCAAAGTGCTGAGCACCGTAACCAGCCCGTCGGGCCTTTCCGGCAGCGTATCCTGCACATCGGCGCCAACGTCAGCGAGGCTGTCCGCTGACGACACCGGTTTCGAGGAATCGAGTCGCGCGCTCAGCGCATCGAGGATTATCTGTGAGACCTCCAGTAAACGGTATTTCTCGTCGACACCTTCGACGATGTGCCACGGCGCATAGCCTGTATTCGTCTCTGTGATCGTGCGCTCGGCGGTTGCGACAAAGCGATCGTAGATGTTCCAGTGTTCCCAGTCTTTCTCCGTCACCCGCCACGACTGCTCGGGATCCGCCTCGAGCGCTTTGAGACGCGCCTGCTGAGCGTCGCGGCTCAGATGCATCCAGAACTTCAGCACTACAACGCCATCGTCGGCCAGAGCTCGCTCGAACGCCTGGACCCGGCTGAGCTCAGCGACGTATTCGGTGTCGGAGATGCGTTCGTGGACGCGATCGAGAAACGGTTGCGAATAGCGGCCTCTGAGATTGAGGCCGATCCTTCCCTTGGGCGGCAGTGCACGCCAATAGCGCCAGAACTTGGGGCGCTCGCGCTGCGCTTCGGACGGCGGACCAAACGCATTCGTGGTCAGCAGACGCGTGTCGAGCCACGCATGCAGGAGATTGACGGTCGAACCCTTGCCGGCGCCGTCGACGCCAGCGAAGTCGATCATCATGCTGAATCCCGCGTCCCGGCTCAGCAGGATTTGCGCCTCGAGCAAACGCTGGCGGAGATCACGTGCGCGGTTCTTAAAATCCTGCTTGCTGACGGTTTGTCCGAGTTCGGCTGTTCTGAACATGTTTTCTTATTCTCTCCTCGGTGCAAATCATTCTACAGCAAGCGATAGGCTTCGCGTCCGCAAGAGGCTTAATAAAAGATGTTCCCTTTCGGAAACGACTTTTTCGCCTGATACACTCAAAGTATGAGATTCGCTGAAGTATTTCTCCGCCTCGGATCCGCGCTCGTCGCGTGGATGATGATGTATGCCTATTTTCTCTGGCTGGCCGCAGTGTACGTAATTGCCTGCGGTCCTGATGGCGACGAAATGCACCGCTTACTGCTCGGCCTGGTGCCATTTGTGTGCGGATTTGCATTTGCGTTGCAGGTGACGCGGCCATTTGCAGAGATTCACAGCATACTGCGATGGCTCGGTGTGCCGTTATTCTTGTTGCTTCCATGTGCCCTGCGAAGTGTGTGGGGTGTATTTCAGACGGTCAATATCAACGCTATAGCGATATGTGCGGACGTAACGCCGCCGACATGGCAATCATTGTGGGCGCCATTGCAATTGATCACGCTGTTATTGGCCTTATACATGGTCGCCAGGGTATGGCGCAGCGTTGCGCAGGACAAGGCCAAGTGACAGAATGGCCAGGTACCAGTACAAAAATAAATAGGGGAAAACTATGTCTATGATGTCAGAGTTCAAAGACTTTGCCATGAAAGGTAACGTCGTCGATATGGCCGTTGGTATTGTTATTGGCGGGGCATTCGGCAAGATTGTTTCGTCGTTCGTGGCCGATGTTCTGATGCCGCCAATTGGCTTGCTGTTGGGCAATGTCGACTTTTCGGACCTTGCAGTTACGCTACAAGACGCCACCGCAGATGCAGCGGCAGTCACAATAGGTTACGGCGTGTTCCTGCAGACGGTAATCGATTTCATAATCATTGCGTTTGCAATCTTTATGGTCGTCAAAGCGATGAACAGCATGAAGAAAAAAGAAGAAGCTGCGCCTGCTGCACCACCTGCACCGAGCAAGGAAGAAGTATTGCTGACCGAAATACGGGATGCATTGCGTTCGAATTAATCGTACGAATAGTTCAGCTCAAAAAAAAGGCCGGTCTGATTCAGACCGGCCTTTTTATTGTTGCATCTACGTGATCTAAGCGTAGTGTCAGTCCAAAGGAATCTTGATTTTCTGGCCCGGGTAGATCTTGTTTGGATCAGGAATCAGTTCCTTATTGGCCTCATGGATTCGCGTATAGAGAGAGGCCTTGCCATAGAATTTCTTGGCAATTCCACCCAGCGTGTCGCCACTAACAATCTCATAGAACTCGACTTTCTCTTTTTCCTCTTCGACCGGTTCCGGATAGGTAAGAGCATCGGCGACGATTTTCTCCACGCCTTTGACGTCGCCCGCCACCAGAAGCGCGGAGGTGCGAGTTGCTTCATTTGGGCAGGTGCCGGCGATCGTGCAAACGCCGTCGTCAAACTGGACATCGAGGTCCTTGATACCGGAAAGTTTGATTTCCAGGTGTTGTCGGATGTTATCCGCAGCTTCGGCGTCCGTATCGAACAACTGCCGTCCGACGTCTTTTGCAAAGTCAAAAAGACCCATAACTCCTCCTCTTAGACCTAGGTCTGGTCGTCAATTGATGCGTCCGGAGCAGATCTGCCGACACTTCCGATGCCATTATCGCGACCCGATTCGGACGAATAGTTTTGACTCGTGCCAATAACCTGGCCGTTAGTCGACTTGAGGCTAAAGCGGAACTTGCCACCGGCAGTCGTTTTCTTCTCGAAGCAATTTGCATCGGTGCAGTTTTTCTTAACCGACTCAATTCCATTCGTGCAAGACGACTTCGACTTGTAACCTTCGCTGGAGAGGATGGTCTCACCATTCCCTGCCTTCAAACGAAACCGAAATTCGCCCGCTTTGTATTTGTAACATTCAAATTTTCCAGCCATTACTCAATCCCTCTTGCTTGGTCATATTGATCAATCATCCAAAATAAATGTCACCTTCATGGTAACTCGAAATTCCGAGACCTCGTCATCGGTAACGACAACTTTCTGCTCCTTGATCCAGGCCCCTTCCACCCGTTTGATGGTTTTGCTGAATCGCTTGATGCCTTTACGAATTGCGTCTTCGAAGCTCTTGCTCGACGATGCACTGATTTCAGAAGTTTTGGCGATACTCATTTTAAGACCTCTCTTATTAGCGAAATGTAGTGGAATACCGATCCTTCCCATGACCGGGTCATGAGCGCGGAGTCACTATCGATACATGCCACAGGTGTTTTTTTCTGGCTATTCGATCGATTACACAACCGGGCACGCGCAAATGCAATACATCGCGTGATCATTGGTCATGCGCTAAATAATAGATGAGGGTGTTGCGAAAAGGACACACAATTCTG
>CALZHX010000028.1 GCA_945787435.1 uncultured Woeseiaceae bacterium | reverse complement strand
TTCAGGTAGCCACAACGGACCAACTCCTTGATGACGGCGTCCTGCGTGATTTGCGTGTTCACCTGATCCATCTTGCGATCCGAGATGCGATAGATCGATTCCATGACGGCCGTTGCATCGTCTTTCGACAATATGCCGACAAGGTCACCGGTATCGACGAGATTGACCACGTCACCAGGTCTGTCGACCTTGGTCGGTGTCAGGCTCGCGTCCATCAGCGCCTGCGGCAACGTCGAGTTACCACCGGAGGCTGTGTTCTCGGTACCGGTCAGCGTCAGAATCGAGCCGTCAGCACCGAGACCGCCAGCACCTGCACGTGCAATGCCGTTCATCGGATTGTGCGGATTGTTGCCCGTGTCATTGTCCGAACGTGCCGGAATCACAGCGCCATTGATGAACTGCTCGTTGCCCGCGGTCAGGCTGTTCATGATGCCACGACGGAACGGGCTATCCAGATGGAAGCCCAGACCGAGGTCGAAGTTCTCGTACGGCAGGTTCAGCGTCGGATCGACGAGGCCCGGGACCATGTCACCCGGCAGCCCCATTTTCCGGTAGCCAGCCGATGACAGGAAGTCCATCTGTCCGCCTTCCTGGCCGACGAGGACGTTCGAGCCAGCGATGTTTGCGCCACCAGCGAGATCGAAGCAGATGAACGGGATCTTACCCGCGCCATTAGTCGCGATCTGGCAAGGACTCAGGAGCAATGGGCTCAGATCACCCGACAAGGCGGCAGCCGCCTCGCGAGGATTTGAGAACATGCTCAGAATGCCAGCGCCCGTCGTGTAGGCGGCGCCGGTCATGAATCCCTGCGCTACGAACTGACGTCGCGTGACAGGACGCGGATGGTCTGCGTGATACTGCGGCTCATCCCAGTGCCGTGCATTACGTTTCTTAGCCATAACTCTATTCCTTTCCTTGTCCTGTCTTTTATTGAACGAGCGTCGTTGCGTTGCCGAGCATGGCCGCGCAGACACCCTTTGAAATTGCCCGGGTCGTGGAACCACCAGCGATCAATCGATCAACCAGGTTGCTTGGTCGGCCGCCTGAGGCTGCGACAGACGCCAGCTCGGAGTAAACGTCGGCGTAAGCCGGCTGACTCGCGAGGCCGGTGCCCATGATCCTGTTAATCATCGGATCAACGAACATTGCGCGATTGCCCGCAGAGAACGCTGTCGCTGGAGCGGCATCAAAGTTGAACCCGGGGAACATCGCCGGAGTCGTCGGATCCGGATTGCCATCGGTGTTGACCAGCGCATCGCAGTACGCGATAGCTAGCTGTGCAACGGCAACCTGGTGCGACGACAGGAACGTGTTGATGTCCTCAACAGCCGGCAGAGACTGCCTGAGCTCCTGGTAGGTCACATCTACATTCGTGAAATCCACCCAATTGACTTCAGTTGCCGCCGAGAACGTTGCATTGATCTCGTCGAACGTCTTCATGCCGATCTGCGATGCCGGAGGCAGGTCATTTTCAGTGATCACCAGTGTCGGATCCGCAGGACGGTTGAAGCTGTTGCCGGCGAGCCGATCAAACGTCAGGAAGAACTCATCGCTGTCCGGGCCCTTTTCGAGCGGCAGTACCGCGCCCAGCACTGACAACGGCTGGCCGAGTTCCTGGAACAATGACGCACTCAGGGTCTGGACCATCGTTGAGTAGCTCTGCCCGACAGGTGCTTCGAGGCCGTTCATGGCCACACGCATGCCTTCAAGCGGAATGCCTTCAGGCGAAGAGCCGTCGAGTGTCACAAAATGAGGCTTGTCGAACAGGTACGCATACGTGTCGTACTGAGCGACCTCAAATAGTACATACGAGGACTGCGGTGCCGCGGAGATGACATCCGAGATGTCGAACAGCAGGAAGAACTTCTCACCTACGCCCACATCAAAGTTTTGCATAACCTGTTCCTGCGTCAACGCACGACGGTGAACAGCAGCGAGACGCACAGTACCTTGCCAGGGACCATCGCCCGATACTTCGTTGCCGATAACAAACGCAAACGTATCCTGCCAGTCGATCAACGTGCCACCAGGCACGGGGTCGACCTGCGAGACGAGGTTGCCGTTAACGAAGATCTTGCGGCCCTCGATCGGGTCATAAGTTGCGACAACATGCTGCAGAGTCGCCTGCAGTACTTCGTCGGCATCCGGTGTGGACAGCGCCGGGTCGCCATTCAGGCTCGTCTCGGTGCTGCGCAGCAGGAAGTCATAGTTGTACAGGGTCTGCTGTAACGTGAAGTTACGCGCCTGGTCGCCGGCCGAATAGCTGACGATGCGCGCCATTTCCTGCGTTACGTTAGCCGGTACCACCCAGGCCTCGATCGAGAACTCGCCCGATTCCTGGATGACGTCGTACATCTTCTTGCTGGCTGTCGTTGTGCCGCGAGCAATACCACCATTCGTGGTGATGCCCCAGCCGCCGTACCAGGCCACCTCAGGTGACAGGTTCAGGTCGACCGCCGGGTCGACACCACTGCTGTCAAAAGCGACAAGGCCGTTACCCGTCTTGAATTCCCACAGTGCAATCTGGGCGTCTTCAAAGCGGTTGCCACCGGATGCAATCGTACCGTCTGTCAACTTCAGTGCCTTACTGAAGATAAGGTTCGGGTCGACTGTCGTCGGTGTAATACCATTCGAGAACGCCGTGATGGCATCTTCCATGACCTGCGCATCATTTGAGCAAGAGTTGCTCCAGCAATTATGGAACTCTGTACGCAGGCGGATCACGAGGCGTGAGTTAGCCGGCGTGTCGAGATTGATCTTCGGCTTCGCTGCGTCATAAGCGGTTACGATGTCCGGATCGGCGAAGTACGGCTGTTGCGCATTCGCAGACTCGGAGCTGTGACAGTTGGCGCAATAAACTTCGAGTACCGGATTGTGAACGAGCGTTTCGAACGAGCTCGGATCCGCAGGGAAGTTCTTGCTGACGCCCGGGTCTTGCGACGGCGGAGGTGTCAGCGTGATCGTGCGACCACCGCCTCCGGCATCACCAACCCAGTTCTCGATCCAGGTCGTCATGATCGTGCCACAAACGCCCGGGTCAGCAACCCAGCAGTTATGGCCCTGGCCGACCTTCTCGACGACGCGTGACAGCGTAGGTGTCTGCGTGTCGGTAACCGTCAGTGCGGCATCGTAAGCCATATTCACGTCGTCATTGCGGACAAACATCGGCAACTGGCCGACAGACTCGTTGTGGCATGAGCCGCAACGATCCGTAGTCTTGGCGTTCGCCCAGAATTCCTGCTGGAAACTGAGAACGTCCGCATCGCGCGCGACAGGCCCCGTATAAGGCGTGTTGTTGGTCGGGCCACCTGGAGGTGCCGCATTGTTTGTGGTCTGTGCACCGCCACCACAGGCAGCGATAACAAGACTGGCGGCAACCGCAAGGAGCGCGTTTCTCAGCGTCGGCCGATCAAATCGCTCAATCGGCGACACCTGCATAGCAATGTCAATATTCATTGTTCAGTCTCCCTACTGGCCCATGCAGTGAACGGCGGTCTGGGCAAAGACGTCTTTCATCCGGTAGCCCAGCGTGGTCATAAAGTCGGTCGTCAGCTGGTCAACCATGCCGCGATCCCCAATGTCTTCCGGATCGCGCAGGCAAACCGCGCGGAAAACCTTGCGCACCTGGCAGGAAGCAAACGCTTCACTGTTGGCGAGCTCCTCGCCCAGTGACTTCGCGCCATTGCCGGATCCCGACAGCGACGGGCTGAAGCCCAGGTAGGCGTTCTGGCCGTTACGCCAGCGGTTATCCCACTCGTCATCCGGGGTGCGGAAGCCCTGCGGGAAGTTCAGGTCGTTGTTGAAATACTTGGGCTGCACTGTGCCACCAGGTCCGGGGCCTGCAGCCGTGTATTCGAGGCGGCCTGCCGCCTCGTCGTAGTTGTAGTAAGCAAACGCCTGCGCCATCGGGTCCATGCCCGTGTGGCAGCCAACGCAGTTGTTCAGAAACAGGCGGCTATCGCCACCGGGGCTGCGACTCACATCCTGACGAATGCGGTCAGGTGACGCCTTCGGATCATGCATCTGCTCCATGTCATTACACATGTGGTTCATCAGTGTGAAGCGGAACATGGCGCGGTTCGTACCGGCGATGAAGAATGCTTCAGACGCTGCGCGCGAGGTAATAACCCCGGCCGTTGCCGATGCAGGAATGCCAGTGATGGATGACTGTGTTACATCGGTTAGCTCATCGCGCAGGTTGATGTTGTCAGCCTCGAGCTGTGCGAAGTGATCGTTGTTGGTGGCAGATGGCGCGGAGGCTACAACACCATTGTTACCGACATACGTCAGATTCGCTGACAGCAACGTATTGAACGGCACGTCGTCGCGGATCATGCCGATGACCGTCGCGATGTAGTCATTTAAAGGCACAAACACTGACTGATCACGGTTCGTCCATGGTGCCGCGAAATTCTTCAACGTCACGTTGTAGAAGTTCGCGTTGTCCATTGCGATGAAGGCCGCGGAACTCGCGGTACCTGGTAATGCAGGGTTAATCGCATCTTCCATCTGCTGCAATACCGCGTTGGTCGGCGGTACTCCTGCAAGACGATCATGTATGCGTTTCGCCTGCTCCCTGTAGCCTGCTTGTGCCGGCGCCATCAGCGTCGTTGCCAGTACTGCAACGAGCGCCATGCGCCAAAGCGGCTTGGTCCATCCCTGGTCTTTGGCTTGTCTCATTTTTATCCACGTCCTGTATTTCATAACACTCTGCCCACGAATTTAATCAATCCACCTAACGTGACTTACAGCTTTCGAAGTTTCAGGAGGTTGACTAAACACGTCGACAGACGTTTTCAACAACCTGATGCTGCCCGACTCTCTAAAAAATGTCCGTGAATGCATTCACAGTCCTACATTCGTGAATCGGGTGGCGCTACAAAAACATTTGATCTGTAATCACTAAAGCAATTGCTGTGCCAGTCTGGGGAAAACTTCGAAAAAGAGGCTATAAGTTCTTTAACAACAGATAGTTAGAGGATTGGTGTAAGGGTTAACCGAGACAGCACTATGTCAAGTCATTGTCTCCACTTTCGCACGGGGATTATGACCAGTGGAGCTAAGCTACTGATTGCATGGGACTCGGTAACTGTCGTCGAAGGGAGACAACGTCAGAAAGTGACGTGGATCCGAACAACAAAGTGCAAACTACGTAATGTTCGCGTGGCTTCGGGCTGTTGTTGAAACACAATTCGCAAGTACGCAAAAAAATTTGTGTGGAACTGTTTCCGGTTTTGTCTCGTGTAGTTTAAGGCAAGCAGTAATTTCAGCGTTAAAAAGGACATTTAACTTTGCGTACTGTCGCCCTTTTTCGACATTACATCGGCTTCCGCACCTCACCTATACTGACGTGCGGATTGTGATCGCGTTAACGGTATAGAAGAGAATACGCGTCCAAACTAACCCATTCCTCGCTGTGCGCCAGGAAGACCGAGGTATACAGAATTATGAACAGGCAAACTCGACATGGATTTCGATTCGCTGCGCTGCTGTCAGCTGCGGCGATTATTGCTGCGTGTAGTCAGGGAGACGGAGTTAGCATCGGTACCGGACAGGACTCGGATCCGGTCGTTATCGATTTTCCAATCGCGTACATCCGGGCCCCTATTCCCGTAGATGACAATGGTGATTTCGAACAGGAAGACTTGCGCGAACAGATCACGTTCGATTTCGGCGCAGACGTTTTCTTCCGCGATCGCGCTTCGCCGGGTGCGGAAGCGGTCAACATCACCGGTGAACTGACCCAGGGTATGGCCGCGATCCGTGACGTAGAGATTGCCTACGACGGTAGCGCGATCGTTTTCGCCATGCGCTATCCGTTTGATGAGAATGCCGATGAAGAAGACCT
>CALZHX010000027.1 GCA_945787435.1 uncultured Woeseiaceae bacterium | reverse complement strand
GTGCGGCACCGAAAGGGTTCTCCCACGGCCTGACGCCTTCCATTATTAACTTGGTCCACTCGAAGGCCTGCATGCCGACAAATGAGGCACCTAGTACCGCCGTGGCAACCATGAGCCAGAACGTCGCCTTGCGATTCTTGCGATATCCCATATTGACCGCGAGCGCCATCGTGCCGGACGACGTAATCAGGATGAAGGTCATAATCGCGATCAGGACCAGCGGTATGCTCTTGCCGAACATCGTCAGCGCGAACACCTCACTGGGGTTCGGCCATGGATCCGTCGTCGAAATGCGAACGGACATGTAGCCAACGAGAAAACAACTGAAGATGAATGTGTCACTCAGTAGGAAGATCCACATCATCGCCTTGCCCCAGGGCACGCCGAAGACCTGCTTATCCCGCGACCAGTCCTCTACGAAGCCTGATCCGCCTGTTGGTTCCGCTACCGCTTCTGACATAGATAACCCCAGGAAAAATGAACAAGGTCTAGGTTGATAACATCAACCCGAACAAAACGAGCCACACCAGCAACAGGAAATGCCAGTAAATAGTGCAGAGCTCGACACTGTGTTTGACGGCGTCCATTTCCTGGCCGCCGAAAGTCCTGACTGTGGCACGCCCCCAGACATACATGCCGCCGAGTATATGCAGACCGTGTACGCCCGTGAGCAGGAAGAAAAACGCGTTCGACGGGTTTACCGTTATGTACTGGCCGCTGGCGTTGAGTTCCTGCCAGGCAAGCCATTGACCCGCAAGAAATGCCGTTGTAAGTGCACCGGTCAGCAACAGGCCCGGTTTGATGCGGGCTACATTGCCATTCACGGCGTGGTTGCGCGTCCACTGAAACACAACACTCGCCAGGATCAGAACCACGGTGTTGGTCCAAAGGATCGACGGTTCCGTCATCGGAACCCAGTCACCGAGCTCCATGCGCAACGAGTACGCGCTAAGGATCAGGGCAAAGAACGACGTCGCCACAGCAAGAAAAGTCGTCAGTGCAACCAACTTTGGTCGTGCGTTAAACGGTGCCTGATGGTCGGCCTCCGCTGCTGCTCCTGCTACCCACGGTTGCGTGTTGAATGATTGCCTGAGCAACCACCCGAGCAGCGCGGCGAGCATGGTCGCCAGTACGATGAGTCCTATTTCCATCGTGCTTTCCTAGTGTTCCTCAACGCCATGCTGGCGGTCCGCCGGGGCCTCGTCGGATGCCGGAACATTCTGCGGAATAAAGTCATCCTTGTATCCCGGCACGCTGTAGTCATACGCCCACCGATGGCACTCGGGCAGGTCGTGTCCCCAGTTGCCGTGCTTCGGCGGAGTGTCGGGCGTTTGCCACTCGAGCGTCGTTGCATCCCAGGGATTCGGATCCGCTTTCTTGCCGCTCCGGAGACTAATGATCACATTGAGGAAGAACAGGACCTGCGTGACCGCGACGAACAGCGCCGCCATCGTTATAAAGGCGTTGAGGTCCTGGGCCGAAGCCGGCATGAAGTCCGTGTTGCCCATCGCGAAGTAGCGCCGCGGCACACCCTGGAATCCGAGGTAGTGCATCGGCAGGTAGATAGAATACGTTCCAAGGAATGTCATCCAGAAATGCCACTTGCCAAGTGTTTCGTTGTACATCCTGCCGGTGATCTTCGGCCACCAGTGGTAAATGGCGCCAAATACGACAAGTACCGGCGACACACCCATCACCATGTGAAAATGTGCGACAACGAAGTAGGTGTCGGACAGCGGCAAATCGATCGTCACGTTGCCGAGGAACAGACCGGTCAGGCCACCATGGATAAAGGTAAACACGAAACCAATGGCAAACAGCATCGGCACCCTGAGATGAATATTGCCTTCCCAGAGCGTCAACACCCAGTTGTAAACCTTGAGCGCGGTTGGCACCGCGATGATCAGCGTCGTTGTCGCAAAGAAGAATCCGAAATACGGGTTCATGCCACTGACGTACATGTGGTGCGCCCAGACAATGAAGCTCAGGCCGCCAATCGCGATGATGGCCCAGACCATCATGCGGTAACCAAAGATGTTCTTGCGCGCGTGCGTACTCAAAAGATCAGAAACGATGCCGAAAGCCGGCAACGCAACGATATAGACCTCAGGGTGACCGAAGAACCAGAACAGGTGCTGGAACAGGATCGGGCTGCCACCGGTGTGGCCCGGGTCAACGCCCATCGAACTGATGGCCGGCATGAAGAAGCTCGTCGCAAGGGTCTTGTCGAACAGCATCATGATCGCGCTGACGAGAAGTGCCGGGAACGCAAGCAGGCCGAGAATCGTTGCAATAAAAATACCCCAAACCGACAGCGGCATGCGCATCAGTGTCATGCCGCGGCAACGCGCCTGTAAAACCGTCGTGACGTAGTTCAGACCGCCCATCGTAAACGCGACAATGAACACGCCCAGGGACGCGAGCATGAGCAAGATGCCCCAGTCGACACCGGGCGTGCCCTGCGCTATAGCCTGCGGCGGATATAAGGTCCAGCCCGCACCCGTTGAGCCACCCGGCACGAAGAAGCTGATCAACAGGATGATGACTGACACCAGGTAGACCCAGTAACTGAGCATGTTCAGGTACGGGAACACCATGTCACGCGAGCCAACCATCAATGGAATCAGGTAATTGCCGAAACCGCCCAGGAATAGCGCCGTCAGCAGGTAGATAACCATGATCATGCCGTGCATCGTCACGATCTGGTAATAGTTCTCGGGATTAATGAACGAGAAAGTATCCGGGAAACCCAGCTGCAGCCGCATCATGGCCGACAGAACGAGTGCGATAACGCCAACAAAGATGGCCGTACAGCCATACTGGATCGCGATGACCTTGTGGTCCTGGCTCCAGACATACTTGCTTATAAACGTCTGCGGATCGTGATGTTCGACTTCGTGATCGCGATCGGCGATTGCAACGTATCCCATGCGGCTATCCTATTTAGAGCGTGTTGATGTAAGCGATGATGTCTTTGATGGCCTGTTCGTCGTGCACGGTGTTGGCCATTAATCCCATCTGAAATCCGTAGAAGTCACTCGGGTGCGTCCCACGAACTCCGTCTTTGAAGTTTTGCATCTGACGTGCCAGGTACCAGTCGCTCATACCCGCGAGGCGTGGTGCATTAACCGCCTGGATGCCGCTGCCGTCGCCAGCATGGCAATAGGCACAGACTCGGTAGGCTCGCCCGCCATTCTCCACATTGCCTTCGATCGTCGCTGGCGCAGGTTCATCAGGCAGTGTCTGAATATGGGCGACGACGTTGGCGATTGCGGCGGCATCAACGAGCGTGGCAGCCATCGGTGCCATTTGCCTGCCGTATGTATCATCCTGTTGTGCGCCTCGAGCGCCGCTCTTGTAGCCGTTGAGCTGCCTGGTGAGGTACCAGGCACTCTGCCCTGCGATCTTTGGGGCGTTGAGGGCTGCAAGACCCTCGCCCTGCTGACCGTGGCAGGCTGAACATACGGCGTATTGAGCAGCACCGACGGCAGCATTACCTGCAGGTATCGCGTTGATTTCGGCAAACGTTGGTTGCGCGTCAAGCCAGGCGTCGAAGTCGTCCTGTTCGTCGACAATGACGGCGCCACGCATTGCAAAATGTGCGATTCCACAGAGCTCCTCGCAGAGCACTTCGAAGCGACCTGTGCGAGTTGGCGTTAGCCACAGGAAGGTCTGCATTCCCGGCACCAGGTCCATCTTGACGCGAAATTCGGTGACGGTGAAATTGTGCAGAACGTCTTTCGAGCGCAGCAACCATTTGACGGGTTTGTCTAGTGGAATGTGTGCTTCAGGATGGTAGACCAGGACATCGTCCTGGCCGTTCGGATCATCCGGGTCCATGCCGAACGGGTTGTCGGCATTGATGCGCTCGGCATCAACCTCGCCGAATTTGCCATCCTCTCCAGGATAACGGTAGGTCCAGTGCCATTGCTGGCCCACGGCCTCAACCACGTGCGCCTCTTCAGGAACATTTACAAAATCGGCCCAGACAAAAAGCCCCGGCGTCAGCATTGCCGCAACGCCTATCGAGGTCAGCACGGTCAGCCAGGTTTCGAGCTTTTTATTCTCCGGCTCGTACGTAGCCCGTGCATCTTTCTTGTGGCGGAACTTGATGACGCAATACGCCATGAAAAGGTTGACCGCCACGAACACGGCACCGGTCACCCAGAACGTGATATCGATTGTGAAATCGATCATCCCCCAGTTGGAAGCCAACTCGGTGAAGGTCCAGGGGCTGAGAACGTGAAATACGAGGGAACCGACAACGAGCAGGATCAAAACGACAGCTAAAGGCATACTTCATGCATCCTTTGGTTGATCAACACGAGTTTTGTGCTGACAGCGACGCTGCCGCAGCCAGTCTTCTTATACGTATAAACCGAAGAATACTAAAACAGGCGGTCGATGTCTTGCTTGACGGCCTTTTCAGCCTTTTTGAGATCAGACTGCAAATCCTCGATTTCCTGCTCCAGCGGACTTGTCAGCACCGCTGTCTCCGTATTCCACTTGATCGAT
>CALZHX010000026.1 GCA_945787435.1 uncultured Woeseiaceae bacterium | reverse complement strand
GTAGTCGTACAAGACCAGTTCCGTCTTCGGACGGTCATGGAGCATCCAGTCGTCAGTGTCGAGATTGACCGTTACTACGCCTGATGTTGGCAAATTGTTGGTCAGGCCTGGCACAAGGTAGTTCGCAAGATCCGTCAGACCCGGATTATGGGCGAATAACATCAGGTTACTGAATCCCACATCCTGTGTTGCGACGACGTCGAGCAGATTGTCGAGCGAGGCCAGGTAAAGGCCATCTTCGCGCTGTAGAAATTCGACCGGATAGCCGAGTTCCCGGGCGAATATCCTGGCTGTCGTCCAGGCACGAACGGCCGGACTACTTATGATTTGCGAAGGCCGTACGCCAGCCTCGGCGACAAACCGGCCCATGATCGGGGCATCGCGCGCGCCGCGCTTGTTCAGGGGGCGTTCGCGGTCACTCAGGCCCCTGTCTTTCCAGCTCGATTTCGCGTGGCGAACAACTGTCAAAGTCTTCATTGCATGCTCGCGGTTGTGCCAATGACAGCAGCAAGTTTACATCAAGCCTGTTTGCAACAGCGCCTCTTCTGACATCATGCCCTGGTTCCATGGCGGGTCGAAGACCAGCTCGACGACGACGTCCGATATTGTAGGAATGATCGCGATCTTCTCCTGGGCATCCTGCACCAGGACGTCACCCATACCACAGCCAGGAGCCGTCAACGTCATGTCTACGCTGACGCTGCGCTCGCCGTTGCCAAGGGGCGTAACATCGCATCGATAGATCAGGCCCAGATCCACGATATTGACCGGGATCTCGGGGTCGTAGCAGGTCTTAAGTTGTGCCCAGATGACCGCTTCAATGTCGGCATCCGAAGCGTTCTCCGGGATCGCCGGTGGCGGTACGGGCTCCTTGCCGATGGCGTCCGCATCGCGGCCCGCAATACGGAACAGGTTTCCCTCGACATAGATTGTGAAACTGCCGCCGAGCGCCTGCGTGACAAAGCCGCTGGTACCTTCGCGCAACAAGAGTTCTTCACCCGCCGGGATGATGATCGCTTTAACGTCACGCGATATCGTGAATGGTTCATTCATGTGGCCAAACATAGCTGCAACTACTCCGTCGAGACCGGTTGTGACTGGCCCGTAACGGCCGAATTGAGGGCGTGCCACGCGAGCGTTGCGCATTTCACCCGTGATGGATAGTCGCGCACGCCATCGAGCGCACGGAGCTTGTCGAGGTTTACGCCGATGTCCTGGCCCACATGGTGGTCCGGATTGGTCAGCCGCCCGGTGATCTCGGCAAAACAGCCAAGAGCCCGGTGTACGCTGAGCCCGGTAACGAGATCTGTCATCAGCGATGCGGACGCAACGGAGATTGCACAGCCGCTGCCCTCGAAGGACGCTTCTGTGATGACATCGCCGTCGACTTTCGCATACAAGCGCAGCTTGTCGCCGCACAACGGGTTGATGCCCTCGGCTGTATGCGTAGCGTCATCAATTTTGTGGAAATGGCGCGGGTTGCGGGCATGATCGAGGATTAGTTCTCGATACAGGTCGCGAAGTTCGCCGTCGTGGTTGATATCGATCGCGTTCATGAAAATATCTGTTGAGCCTTGCGAATGGCGTCGACGAGTTGATCGATGTCACCACGGTTGTTGTATAACGCAACAGATGCGCGCGCTGTCCCCGGGACGCCGAAATAATCCATAACCGGCATTGCGCAGTGGTGCCCGGTGCGAATCGCGACACCCTGGTGGTCGAGGATGGTGCCGAGATCATGCGGGTGAATATCATCGACAAGGAACGATTGTACGCTGGCCTTGCTTCCCGCAGTGCCAATCAGGCGCATGCCGTCAATATCGCCGAGCTGCTGCATCATATAGTCGAGCAATTGTGTTTCGTGTTGGGCGACGTTATCCATTCCGACCGACAGCAGGTAGTCGATGGCTGCCCCAAGCCCGATCACGCCTGAAATATTCGGCGTGCCTGCCTCAAATTTGTAGGGCAGTTCATTGTAGGTTGTGCCGTCGAATGAGACTTCCAGAATCATGTCACCGCCACCCTGGTAAGGCGGCATGTCCTCAAGCAACGCTTCTTTGCCAAACAACACTCCGGTACCGGTTGGGCCGAACATCTTGTGTGCCGAGAAGGCGTAGAAATCGCAGCCAAGCGCCCGCACGTCGACACTCATGTGCGGAACGCCCTGTGCGCCGTCCAGCAGGACAGGAATGTCGCGCGCTTGTGCACGGCTGATGAGTTCTTCGACCGGGTTGACTGTTCCCAGCGCATTAGACACGTGGGCAACGGCGACCAGTCGCGTCCGCTCTGACAAGAGCTGGTCGAACGCATCGATGTCGAGTTCGCCGGCGTCGTTAATCGGTGCGGCGACCACTACTGCACCTGTCTGTTCGCATACGAGTTGCCACGGCACGATATTCGCGTGATGTTCCATGTGGGTGATCAAGATTTCGTCACCGGGTTGCAGCAGCGGTCGACAATAACTTTGAGCAACGAGGTTGATCGATTCCGTAGTGCCGCTCGTCAGAATGACTTCTCTACGGTTTGCAGCGTTGATGAACGAGCGTATCTTGTCGCGCGCTCCTTCATAGGCCTCTGTCGCCCTGTGGCTCAGTGTGTAAACGCCACGATGCACGTTGGCATGGTCGCGCTGCTGGTAGCGGGCAACGGCCTCTATGACCGACTCAGGTTGCTGGGCTGATGCTGCGCTGTCCAGAAAGGCCAGCGGGTGACCGTGAACCTGTTGATGCAGAGCGGGGAAGTCGCGTCGGCAGTCAGCGATCGAGGCGAGTTGATTTTCCTGTGGCTGGCTCATGCATCCGTCTCCTGCATTAGCTGGTCGAGGCGACCGGCAATTCTATCGGCCAGGAAATCATGTAGTGAACTGATCGGTGATTTGCCGACAATCGCCTGCGCGAATGCCCGAGTTAATACCTGTTTCGCATCGTGTCGGCTCAGGCCGCGCGTCCGCAGGTAAAACAGTGCTGTTTCATCGAGTTGGCCAACAGTGGTGCCATGGCTGCATTTTACGTCGTCCGCGTAGATCTCGAGTTCCGGCTTTGCGTCGATCTCGGCCTTCTTCGACAACACCAGGTTGTGATTCGCCTGTTCGGCATCCGTGCCGTCTGCGCCTTTGTGGACAATGGCTTTGCCATTCCACACACCGCGTGCCTTGCCTGTCAGGATGCCGCGGTATTCCTGGCGCGACTCTGTGGGCCCGGTGCGGTGATCGGTGCGCGTATGATTATCGATATGTTGACCGTCACCAATGAGGTACAGGCCGGCGAACTCAGCATAGCCGCCGGGATTCGCGAGATCGATAACGAGGTCGTTGCGAACCAGGCGACCGCCGAAGTCAAACGCACAATGTCTTAACTCGGCATCGCGACCCACTGTGAACGACTGATAGCCGGTTTGCTCGTGCGCACGATCACGATCCTGGATGCGAACGTAGTTCGTCCGTGAGCCGTCACCCAGCGTTACGTTGACGACGGAATTCGCATATAACCCGGCTTTACCTTGTGATGCGTGGTACTCGATAAAATTTGCTGAGCTGTTTGCGGCAACGTCAATGTCGACACGAATTTGTGACACGGTCGCAGCGCTGTCGGCATGATCAACGATGAGAATTCCGATTGGTCGGGCAAGTTCCGTAGAAGCGGAAATTGAAATACGCAGCCCATCACGCAGCAATGCCGCATTCAGGTCACCAAGCCTGCCGGACGGTGTCAGTTGTTCGACCGAGCCGCTATGACGTTTGATCTCAACGCCTGCAATTGCGGTCCGGTCAATGGCCTGGGCATCAATCCGGCCGTTGTCTATGACGATCCAGTGAGACAGCGCGCCACGAGGGGCTTCGTGAAAACCAAATCCTTGTTGAATGCCTTTGGGGAAAGTTGGTTTGTTGAAGATTTCCAGGTCTCCTGAACCGATATTGTCAACAAGCAGTTGCCAGTGCTTCAAGGCCAGGTCGCCGAGCATTGCCGCCCTGATTGCCCTGGCGGCGTGACGGCCGGGTGTAGAGTGGAGTGCAGCTGGGCCAACATTGACACCGGCAAGGCCGCTGATTCTTGCAAGGACATCATTGACATACTTGACTGTCATCTCGAGGCCCTGGGCATACC
>CALZHX010000025.1 GCA_945787435.1 uncultured Woeseiaceae bacterium | reverse complement strand
ACAAATACCCCGAGTGCCGTGTCGCGTGCGGATCGTTATGTTCAGTCCTTGAACTGGCCGGTCAGAATATCTCGATACGTATGAGGTTTTTGTCATAACTCATTGATCATTAACGGGAAATATTTCCCAGAAAAAATCTCAAAATCTGCTTTGCATCACAGACCAGGATGCGAACTCTCCTTAAAGTATGTCGCTAGTACCAGCATTTCGACGCAAGCCGCTGGACGCATAGTGCAAAACACTTCACGGAATGAGTTGGTCGGTCGATGCACAAGGAGCTTCGCGACAGAATCAAGAGAGCGACGGAGGAATCAGGGATCGAAAAGCCTGACTTCCTGGAGTTGTTGCACCTGATCGACCAGCACTACGACAAGATGGAAGCGAAAATCACCCAGTCGCTGACCAACACCACTCCCATTGAAGCCATTTTCGACAGCGTGACCGAAGCGCTCCTGTCAGTCAGCGAGAGCGGCATCATCTGTAACTGCAACAAGGTCTGCTCGCACTACTTTGGTTTGACCCGCGACCAACTCATCGGATCGAAGATCGAGCATGTCCTTCCGGCCATTAAGAACCGGGCCGTCGAGAAATTTCTCGAGCCGTTTATGACGAACCTGGACGAATCTCAGGTCGATGTTACAGGCGGTCGCGTCGACGCTCTGCGAGCCGACGGGAATAAGTTCGTCGCCGAGATTAGTGCCAGCCGTTTGAAGGCCGGTGACGGTCACATCTTCGTGATCAGCCTGCGCGATGTGACGGGTCGACAGGCAGCGGAGAGTGCGCTCAAGCATAACGAGGAGCGCTATCGCGCGCTGATCGAGAACGCGCCCGAGGCAATTGTAGTCTTCGACCCTGAGGCAGGTTCCTTCGTTGACGCGAACGATCAGGCCTGCGAGTTGTTCAACCTGTCACGCAAACGCTTGCTATCGGTGGGGCCGGAACAGGTCAGCCCGGAGACACAACCCGATGGCACACCGTCCTTCGGCATTGCACGCGGTTACATCGAAAGGGCCCTGAATGGCGAGCAATTGTCGTTTGAGTGGACACACCTCAACTCGGCGGGCGACGAAATCCCGTGCGAGGTCCGACTGAGCCGCTTGCCTGCAGGCGGAAGATACATCGTACGTGCGTCGATTACGGACATCGCCGAGCGCAAGCGCAATGAGTCGCTCGCGTTTGCTCAGAACAAGATTCTCGAGATGATCGCGGCCAGCGTGCCGCACGATCGTACACTGCGTGCAATCTGCCGTAGCGTCGAGAAGATCAGCGACAACTTCCGTACCGCCATCATGCAGCTCGGAGCACGGCGCCAGACGCTGAGCGTGTCTGAGGCACCAAGTCTCCCAGAACCCCTAAAGTTGCTGCTCAATTTCGTCGAAGTGGGCGAAAACAGCATCGCCTGTGGGGCAGCCGTGCATCATGGTGAAGATCGGTTCACTGCCGATATCACAAAGGATGAGGCGTGGGCGCCTCACAGGAACCAGGCTGCGCAGCACGACGTCTTGTCGGTCTGGTCGTTCCTGGTTCATGCTGCCAGAGGTCGCGTGCTCGGTACGATGGATGTGTATGTGAACGAGGCTCGTGCACCAACAACAGATGAGCTCGACAAACTGGGTCGCCTCGCACGACTCGCGGGTATCGCGATCAAACGTCAGCTTGACGAGGACAAACTGCGTAGCTCCGAAATGCGCTATCGCGGCTTATTCGAAAATGTTGTGGATGGTGTCTATATTTCAACACGCAAGGGTGACCTGATTGCTGCCAATCCAGCGCTTGTCGACATGCTCGGTTATGAGAGTGCCGATGAGCTGAAAGCCGTGGGTCGAACCACAATGCTTTACGTGAACCCGATCGATCGTGAGCGTGTGTTTGCGCGCCTGGAGGCCGAAGGCATCGTCAAGAACTTCGAGTACCGCCTGAGGCGCAAAGACGGGCGCGAGATCGTTGTGCTCGAGAATTCACGTGCGGTTTACGATGACGATGGGAAAATTGTCGCGCACGAGGGCACCATCACGGATATCACCGACCGCAAACACGCCGAAACGCGTGTTTTTGAAGAAAAGGAACGCGCCCAGATCACGCTGCAGTCGATTGGCGACGGTGTTATTACAACCGATGCCCAAGGCAAGATTGACTACATCAATCCGGTCGCGCAGGACCTGACCGGCTGGGATATGCGCAGTGCGCGCAACAAGTCGATTACCGAGATCATGACGATCATCAATGCGCACACACGCGCGACGGTCGATAATCCGGTCATGCGATGCCTGAAAGACGGTCGCGTCATATCGCTCGAAGAGAATTCGATCCTTATCTCGAAAGGAAGCGACGAAGTACCCATCCAGGATTCAGCGGCTCCGATTCGCGACCGTATTGGCAATGTTATTGGCTCGGTCATGGTGTTCCACGACGTAAGCAAGGAAACGCGTCTGTTCCGCCAACTCAGTTACCAGGCGTCCCATGATGCACTCACAGACCTGATCAACCGACGCGAGTTTGAGAATCGACTGGCAATCTCGCTCGATGCGATTCGTGGAAATCCTGACGATACACACGCGTTGCTGTACCTCGACCTCGATCAGTTCAAGGTGGTCAATGACACGTTTGGTCATTCCGCCGGCGACGCACTGCTGCGGCAGCTGTCGGAGTTGGTGCACACAAACATTCGTTCGACCGATCTGCTGTCGAGGCTTGGAGGCGATGAGTTCGGTATCCTGCTTGAACGCTGCAGCGAAGAGCGGGCGCTGGAAATCGCCGAGAAGATTCGTGGTGCCGTCGAAGGCTATCGCTTTGATTGGCAGGATTCATTTACAACCATTCGATGCTCGATCGGCGTTGTCATGGTGACGAGTGAAAACGCCGACGTTGCAGGACTTATGAGCTCCGCAGACGTCGCTTGTTATTCCGCGAAAGACATGGGCCGCAACCAGATTCACCTGTACAAGGACAGTGATGCCTCGATGCGCCATGAAGAGATGAAGTGGGTGTCACGGATTAGCAGCGCCGTCGAAGAGGACCGTCTCGAACTGTTCTTCCAACCCATCATCGGTATCGGCAAGGACAACAACAACGCGCGCGGCCACTACGAATTATTGCTGCGCATGCGTGACGAGAACGGCGAACTCGTCAGTCCTGATCAGTTCATTCCTGCGGCAGAACGCTACAACCTGATGTCCACGCTCGACCGTTGGGTTATCCGAACGGCGTTGTCGAGCCTCGCTGACCGCGATGCAGAAGGCGAAGCGCGCTATACAGTCGCTATCAACCTCTCCGGAACGTCACTTAGTGAGGATCGTTTCCTTGAGGATCTCATCAAAGAACTGGAGAAGCAGAAGTTGCCGACGGGCGCCGTATGCTTCGAGATCACTGAGACTGCGGCAATTTCAAACTTGTCACGGGTTATTCACTTCATGCAGACGCTCAAGAAACTCGGCTGCAAGTTCTCGCTCGACGATTTCGGTAGTGGCCTGTCGTCATTCACGTATCTCAAGAATCTGCCAGTCGATTATCTCAAGATCGATGGTCAATTCATTCGCAATGTCGCCGATGACTCGGTTGACGAGAGCATGGTAAGAGCGATCTGGGAAGTCGGGCACGCGATGGGTATCGAGACGATTGCGGAACGTGTCGAGACCAAGCAGGTACTAGAGAAGCTCGGGTCACTTGGTATCGAGTTCGCGCAGGGCTATTACATCGCCCGCCCGACGTCTGTTGCGTCCTTCGAACCCTGGGGCAGCAACCGCTTTTCGGAGCTGTCGGCCTAGTTGGAAATACGGTCTGACATTGCTTCGCCGCGCTCACGATGACAGAATCGGTCGTCATGTCGGACGGCCAAAACAATACTGATCCATCTCTGCTGACCTCCAGCGAGCCGTCGCCATTCTATGTTGTTAATCCATTGGCCGAATCACCTGTATTGCTGGTCTGTGACCATGCGAGCTGTCGATTCCCACAGGCATTGGGCGACATGGGTCTCGATCCCTTTGCGCGTCGCTGTCATCTGGCCATCGATATCGGTGCGGGCAAACTGACCGAGAAAATTGCCAAAAGCCTGGGCTTTACGGCTGTCATTGCGCAGTATTCGCGTCTCGTCATCGACTGTAACCGGCAGCTCATGGATCCGGGGGCCTTTCTCGAGTACGGTGATGGCATCCTCGTACCTGGGAATCGAAATTTGACCCAGGCCGACAAGGACGCACGAGCGGACGCGATCTACTGGCCGTATCACAATGCCGTCGAGGATCAGATAACGCGTCTTCGCGCCGTGGTTCCGGCCCCGGCATTTATCTCGATCCACAGTTTCACGCCGGTGTTGAACGGTGTCTCAAGGGATGTGCAGATGGGTGTCCTCTGGGACACGGACTCACGACTCTCCGATATCTTCATAGAAGATTTCCGCGCTGCCGGATTCCTGACCGGAGACAACGAACCGTATTCCGGTAAGGCCCCGCAGGATTTTACGATTGACCATCATGCTGAGGAAATAGGTCTGCCTCACGTGGGCATCGAGGTGCGGCAAGACCTTATTGACGATATCGCCGGAGTGGAAGAAATTGCACCGGTTTTGCAAAGTATCATCGAATCGATTCCGGTGAGAATCGGGCTATCGCAGGACAAGATTCCTGCGTAGCAGATAACAGGCGGCCTGCCAAAGGGGGGCTTCGTGAAGAACGACGTTGGACCGCAACTGACTATCGGTGTCGAGGAAGAATACCTGCTCGTCGACAAGGACACGCACGCACTTGTTGTCGATCCGCCTGATGACCTGATGGAGGAGTACAAGAGGCGCCTCGGCATCCAGGTGTCAACCGAACTGCTTCGCTCTCAAGTTGAGATCGGTACCAAGGTCTGCAAGAACGTTGCCGAAGTTCGTGAAGAGCTTGTGTACCTGCGTGGCAACATCAAGGAAGTCGCGAACCGGTACGGCCTCGAACCGATCGCATCTTCGACACACCCGTTTAGCCACTGGCACGAACAGAAACACACGCGCAAGGAGCGCTATGACCGGCTGACGGTTGAGATGCAGGGCGCCGCCCGGCGCCTCTTGATTTGCGGTATGCACGTGCATGTCGGCATCGAAGACGACGAGCTGCGCATCGATCTGATGAACCAGATGTCGTATTTCCTGCCGCACCTT
>CALZHX010000024.1 GCA_945787435.1 uncultured Woeseiaceae bacterium | reverse complement strand
CCTAGACCTACGAACGCGTACATATTAGTATCGGCCCGCTCAGTCTGACGGCGACCGGCATGCTAGCAACTCTGAAAGACAATCAACTGAAACTGACATCGAATGTGCGCGGCAAATTTGCGCCGTGATTGATGCGATTAAATCAATGAACACTCGCCCTCTGCTTCTGCTCCTGCTGCTGCCCGGCTTTGCCACCTCGCAGACCAGCGATCTGCGGCTGCCCATCACCCTGGCCGCTGACTCCACCGACTACGACGGCAAGAGCTCCATGATGATGTTTCAGGGCCTGCGCCTGTCGCAGGGCACGACCAATATTGAAGCGGACGAGGGTCGCGCCAGCAAGATCGACTTCGAGGACAGCGTCTGGCATTTCACCGGCAATGTTGTGATCGATGTCGACGCTGGTCATATCGAGAGCGAATCAGCCGAACTGAGGTTTGCGGATACGCAGTTGCAACTCGCGATCCTGGAAGGGTCGCCAGCAACGTTCGAGCTGCTACGGCCCGGCAGCGAGGAGACAACTTACGCGCAGGCTGGCAAGCTCAAGTACGACCTCAAAGCCGGCATTGTGGAGTTCTCGGGCGATGCCGTTATCACCGAGGGTGGTAACCGGATTTCGTCGAGCTTCCTGATGTACAACATTATCGAACAGCGCATCAATGCGCAGTCTTCGGCCGATGGCGACGAAAAGGTCAAGATCACGGTGATACCCGAAACTGTTCCGACGCCCGAGGCAACCGGGGAAGATACTCCATGAGCATTCTCAGTGCCCAGGATATCTCCAAGAGTTTCAAACTTCGCAAAGTCGTCAAAAACCTGTCGCTCGAAATCAAGAGCGGAGAAGTGGTCGGATTGCTCGGCCCCAATGGCGCTGGCAAGACAACCGCGTTCTACATGATCGTCGGCCTGATTTCGGCCGATGGCGGCACGATTCTGCTGGATGGGCAGGATCTCACCGCGCAACCCATGCACCGACGAGCGAAGCTCGGACTCGGCTACCTCCCGCAGGAGGCGTCAATTTTTCGCAAGCTGACGGTTGAACAAAATATCCTTGCTATTCTCGAAAACCGCGGGGACCTGGATCAGGCGGGGCGCGAGGAAGAACTCGAAACACTGCTCGACGAACTGCATGTTGGGCACGTGCGCACGAGTCTCGGCATCAGCCTGTCTGGCGGTGAACGGCGCCGGGTCGAAATTGCACGGGCGCTGGCTGCAAGTCCGCTTTTCGTTCTGCTGGACGAGCCATTTGCCGGGGTCGACCCGATCTCTGTTCTAGATATTCAACGAATTATCAAACACTTGTGCGAACGCGGAATCGGCGTACTCATCACCGATCACAATGTCCGCGAAACCCTCGGAATTTGCGGCAGAGCCTATATACTCAGTGATGGCAGTTTGATCGCTTCGGGCTCGCCTGAAGAGATTCTTGAGAATCACCATGTTCGAGAGGTATATCTCGGACAGGAGTTCAAACTCTGAGGCAAACTGGGCACATCGTTAACGGGCAAGCGCGTATTACCGACGCAAATCTAACAGATGCTTAAGCCAACATTGCAGCTCAAACTCGGTCAGTCTCTTACGATGACGCCGCAGTTACAGCAGGCAATTCGCCTGTTGCAGCTGCCTGTGCTGGACCTGAGCGCGCAGATTCAGGACGCCCTCGAAGAAAACATAATGCTGGAAATGGAGGACTTGCCTGACGTCCCGCAAACGAGCGCGGAAACGACAGCTGAGGTCGAGACCATCCAGGCTGAAGACAGCTGGCAGCAACAATCGGCGGATCGCATTCAGGACGGCGGCTGGAATGGCGAGGGGCGACCCATTAATGATTTTGCTGACGAGTCGGGCAAGACCTTGCGGGAGCATCTGTTGTGGCAACTCGAAATGGAGCATTTCACGCCGCGCCAGGCCGTAATCGGCGAGGCCATCGTCGACTCGATCAATGACGACGGCTATCTCGAAGGAGAACTTGAGGAAATCCTGGGCGGACTGGATTCGGCGCCGGGATTTACGCTTGACGAGGTCATTGAGTCGCTAACACTCGTGCAGCGTCTCGACCCGGTCGGCATAGGCGCTCGCTCGCTCTCTGAGTGCATCATCCTGCAACTCGGGCAATTGGACACGACGACACCCGGCCTCGAACTGGCCGCCGAATTGGCGCAAAACCACCTCGACCTGATTGCGAGCCAGAGTTTCGGCGAAATGCGCAGGGATCTGCGCACGACCGAAGAGGATCTGCACGACGCACTGGCACTGATCAAGAGCTGCAATCCGAAACCTGGTCTTGCTGTCAGCCCGGCTGCTGCCGAGTACGTCATCCCGGATGTGTTCGTGCGCAAGATTGACGACCACTGGCAGGTCGAGATCAGTGCAACGGGCATTCCGCGACTATCAGTCAATCAACAATATGCTCGACTGCTGCGCGGCAGCGGCGACCACGCAGTTCTGCGCTCACAGTTGCAGGAAGCCCGCTGGCTGATTCGCAGCCTCGAAATTCGCAACGAAACACTGATGAAGGTAGCCACTTGTATTGTCACCCGTCAGACCGCATTTCTTGAGCATGGTGACGAGGCCATGAAACCGATGGTGTTGCGCGACGTCGCAGAAGAAATCGGAATGCACGAATCGACGATCTCTCGCGTGACGACTAACAAATATATGCACACGCCGCGCGGTGTTTTCGAATTCAAGTATTTTTTCTCATCGCACCTGTCATCTGTGGATGGCGAGGATCAGTCGTCAACGTCTGTTCGAGCCAAGATTCGCAAGCTCATTGGTGCTGAGAATCCGGGCAAACCGCTCAGCGATAGCAAGATCGCCAATATCCTGGCTGAGGAAGGCATTACAGTTGCCAGGCGGACCGTGGCGAAGTACCGTGAAGCAATGAATATCCCGTCGTCGAGTGAGCGCAGACAACGCTCGGCGTGACGGACAATGCGTAAAACCCGTACAGAAGGAGAACCGAGCTACTTGTAATCTGAATCCGTGACAAAAAGTGTGGGAGAACACTATGCAATTGAATGTTACAGGCCATCACATCGAAGTTACCGATGCCCTCCGAGGATACGTTGAAACAAAGATCGAGAAAATTGAACGCCACTTTGACCTCGTGTCTGACGTGAGCTGTGTCCTTACGGTCGAGAAACTGCGCCACAAGGCGGAAGCCCGAGTAAATGTAAACGGTGGTACGATTTATGCTGATAACACCGAAGAAGATATGTACGCCGCTATTGACGGCCTTGTAGATAAACTTGAACGCCGGGTTAGAAAATACAAAGAGAAACTCGGCGATCATCGCGCCAAAGAAGCACGTAAAATCAAATACTGACCCCGTACCTGGCCCGTATTGTTGAGCGATCGTACGGGCCCTTCACCTCACCAAAGCTCATCCTGATGCTGCTCGAAGAAATCATTAAGCCCGACAGAGTCCTTTGCAATGCTCACGCGCGTAGCAAGAAGCACTGTCTCGAAATTCTGAGCGAACTGCTTGTTCGTTCTCACCCGGATATCGCGAGCGAATATACGTTTGAAGGGTTGATCGAACGCGAGCGACTTGGCTGCACAAGCCTCGATCAGGGCGTGGCCTTTCCGCATTGCAGAGTCGATGGCCTGGACGCCAGCGTCGGCGCACTCATCAAACTCAGCGAACCGGTCGAGTTTGACGCTCCGGACGGCGAAGCGGTCGACCTTATCTTCGGCCTCATGGTGCCCGCCGAAGTCGCCGAGCAGGACCATGCCAATATCTGCGGTATTGCTGAATTGCTGGGCGATCGTGAGCTGCGTGTTCGCCTCAGGGCGGCGACATCGAGCAGCGATCTGTACGAGACCCTATGCGCCTGATCATCGTCAGCGGACTTTCCGGCTCTGGCAAATCTGTCGCGCTGCATATTCTCGAAGACCTTGGTTACTATTGCGTTGACAACATGCCGGCGGCACTGCTCAAGTCGGTTATCAAAGAAGTCACGTCGGACGGCGATGAATCCGTGCAAATGCTTGCACTGGGAGTCGATGCGCGCAATCGCCAGGAAGATCTCGAATCGTTGCCGCGGCTTCTCAAGGAGCTGAAGCAGCAAAAAATCCAGACCGAACTGCTGTTTCTGCAATCGAGCGATGACGTACTATTGCAACGTTACAGCGAGTCGCGCCGCAGGCACCCGCTTGCCGAACATGGCACTGCGCTGCGCGCTGCGATTGATAAAGAGCGTGAGCTCATGTCCGTCATCGTTAACGCAGCCGACCTGATCATCGATACCTCACGCACCAGCGTTTACGAATTGGCCGATACGATTCGTGAACGCGTCGACAGACGCAGCTCGCAGTCGCTTTCTGTGCTGATCGAGTCGTTTGGCTTCAAGAATGGCATACCGGCAGATGCTGATTTCGTCTTCGATATGCGTTGCCTGCCGAATCCTTACTGGACCGTCGAGCTTCGCGGCTTGACCGGCCGCGACAAGGAAGTGTCCGATTTCCTCGACGCGCAAGACGCCTTTGTCAGGATGTTCGAGGACATTCTCGGGTTCCTGAGGCGCTGGATCCCCGAATACGACGACGTGCACAGAGGCTATCTCACCGTTGCAATCGGCTGCACTGGCGGCCAGCACCGCTCTGTTTACATGACCGAAAAACTCGCCGCAGCGTTGCGTGACATGCATGACCCGGTCCTGACGCGCCACAATGAGCTTGGTAGTCACCCCCTGAGCAAGACGTAGGGCGCCATCCCGGTTAAACTCCCGCCTAGATTCCAGGGCGGCGCGAATGGAAGCACGAGAGCACACACAGTCCAGTCTGCAACGGTTACGCGAACAGCTCGACAGCGGTGGTATGCGCGCTGCTCGCCTCATGGTGCACAGCCTGCATCCCTCGGAAATCGCGCACCTGCTTGAATCCATGCCTTTGCGCGAACGCGCTGTCCTCTGGGAAATGGTTGATTCCGACGATGAGGGTGATGTCCTCGTCGAAGTTTCGGATGAGGTCCGCGATGGACTGATCAAGGGCATGAAAACCGAGCAACTCATCGCCGCCGTGGACGGCATGGAGCTCGACGATCTTGCCGACCTGTTGATCGACCTGCCTGAAACAGTTACCCAACAGGTACTGCGGTCTCTCGATGATCAGGATGAAGAACGCCTGCGCCAGGTACTCGCCTATGACGAGGAAAGCGCCGGCGGACTGATGAATGTCGACATCGTGACCGTGCGCCCCGATGTCACGCTCGAAGTCGTTTGTCGCTACCTGCGCGCCCGTGGCGAGATGTCAGATGGCACCGACTCGATTTTTGTCGTGGATCGTGACAACCGTTTCGTCGGTTCACTGTATCTGTCACGCCTGTTGACCCAGGATGACGAGACATTGGTCTCAGCAGTTATGTCCACGGACAACCAGCCAATTCCCGCACATACGCCGTCGGCCGAAGTCGTGTGGGAGTTCGAACATCGCGATCTGTTGTCGGCACCGGTTGTCGACGACGACTACCGTGTTGTCGGCCGAATTACGGTCGATGATGTTGTTGACGTTATTCGTGACGAAGCGGAACACTCCCTCATGAGTGCCGCAGGCCTCGATGAAGAGGACGACATGTTCGCGCCTGTCGTCAAGAGCGCAACGCGGCGAGCATTGTGGCTGGGCGTCAATTTATGTACAGCGTTTCTCGCCGCGGCTGTCGTGGACATTTTCCAGACAACCGTGGACAAGATCGTACTTCTGGCCGTGCTGATGCCTGTTGTCCCCAGCATGGGGGGCGTCGCGGGCAGTCAATCGTTAACGATTATTACGCGCGCAATCGCGCTGGGCCAGATCGATCGCACCAACGCGAGACGCATCCTGCGCAAGGAACTTCTGGTCGGACTGCTCAACGGTGTCGGCTGGGCGATTATCGTCGCCGCGTTCACGTTTCTCTGGTTTGGCGACTGGCGTATCGGCGGTGTCATCGGCGCCGCGATGGTCATCAACCTGTTTGTCGCTGCGTTTGCCGGGTTCATCATTCCATTGACTCTGAAGCGCATGCAAATCGATCCGGCACTTGCCGGTGGCGTTGTACTCACTACGGTAACCGACGTGATCGGTTATATGGCGTTTCTCGGACTGGGCGCTGCCTTCCTGCTCTAGTCTGTTTGAAAAGCGCTCAGATCCTTCTTGATCCAATCCGGGGCGAATAGCCGAGGTACCTCCGCTCCGCTGACGAAATCGAGTAGCGGCTCACGGACTTTCATAGCGTCCTGGTAGCCAAGTTCTATGAGCTCACGCGTATACGCCTCTTCGAACATCAGGAAGCTCAGCAGACGGTTCTCGCTCGGCCCGCGGCCACCAATTCCGCGTAACAGAGAGCGCACCGCAAACGGCAGTTGCATACGGTGTTCGTATGCAATCACTCGCAAATCTTTGCTCGGTACGATTAGCATCGTGTCTATGGCTCGCATGCGCCGCATGGGCCCCTTCCGATTCTGCGGCGCTACCGAGTCGATCAGCTGGTTGATGCGAGTCATTCGCTCCAGGTCCGAATACAATCCGTCCATGAACAGGGTGTCGAGCATATAGCCGGCGATCTGCCCGAAGCTTGGATGTTGTGGCGGCAAAGACGGGTCCGCCTCTTTGTCGGCTGTCTCGTCGCGCACACCTAACACCAAAATGCGATCCGCCCCAAGGTGTATTGCGGAGCTCAACGGAGTTGCCTGCCGCATGGCTCCATCGCCGAAGTATCCGCCGTGCAGCAACTGCGGCGGGAAAATCATGGGCACGGCAATACTCGCCATCAAATGATCGAGATGCAGGCCCTCCCGAATACCAACGCGTCGGGTTCTCGACCAGTCCTTGTGCTCGGGTGAGCCCTGGAAGAACGATGTTGATCGCGCTGATGAATAACTTGCCGCCGTAACAGCCACGGCGTCGAGATAGCCGCAGTCAATCGCATCCTCAATGCGAGGAAATCTGACATTACGACTCAGAAGCGCACGTAGCGGCGAATTGTCGAGCAACGACTTCGGCGTACCGACCAGAAACCCGCCCAATACAATCGAAGCCATCCAATGCAGGCTGCTCTTGAGCATCGTCCAGTTGTCGGTCCGGAAAACCTGCTCGCAGTGAAAGTTGCCCCAGACTCGTTCAAGTTCCGCTACGGCGACACGGAACCGGCGCGCCTTGCTGGCCAGCACGACGGAGTTGATCGCACCGGCGGACGTGCCACTGATCACCTCAAAAGGATTGGAGCTTCCCTTGGGCATCAGCTCAGCGAGCGCTTTGAGCACGCCGACCTGAAACGCGCCGCGCGCGCCACCACCTGGCAAAACCAGGGCCGTACTGGGTTTCTGTGTGTCTTCGCCAGACATCGTGCAGGAATTGTAAAATCTTAATCAATTCAAGGAGAATCGTATTATAGTAGCTGCCGGAGGATGTACCCGATGAATCGACAACTTTTGTTCCTGGCGTCTTTTCTGCTGCCCGGCCTGGTCGCGATTGCCTCAGGGCAGATCGTTGTTGGCGAGGCGGCGCCGGAGTTTGAGCTATCTGACCAGGATGGTCAGCTGCACTCACTTGAAGACTATCGGGATCAATGGGTCGTACTCTACTTTTATCCCAAAGACGAGACGCCGGGCTGTACTACCGAAGCCTGTGAGTTTCGCGACAACATTTTCGCATTCAGGAAGATCAACGCACAGATCATCGGAGTGAGCCTCGACGATGTAGAATCGCACCAGAAGTTCGCCGAGAATCACGGCCTGCCGTTCCCGCTGCTCGCAGATGCCGAAGGAAAGGCTGCCGACGCATATGGCGTCAAGACCAAGATGTTCGGCATGACCGTTGCCAAACGACAGACGTTCCTCGTCGCACCTGACGGCACAATTGCGAAGCACTACGAAAAAGTCAATCCTGCCGAGCATTCCGTGCAGGTACTGGCCGATCTCAAGGATCTCGGCGCGACCGAGAATTAGTGCAGGGCTTTGATGCCCTCATCCAGTCCCGCGATCGTCAGCGGGTACATCCTGTCATCCATAATGTCACGCGTCAGCTTTACTGACGGCGTATAGTCCCAGCGATTGCGCGGCTCGGGATTGAGCCAGATCGCTTTGGGGTAGGTGTTCAGGAGCCTCTTGATCCATACCGCGCCCGGCTCGTCATTCCAATGTTCGACACTGCCGCCGGCGTACACAATCTCATACGGACTCATCGTCGCATCGCCAACAAAAACCAGTTTGTAGTCAGCCCCATACTTGTGCGTGATATCGAGCGTTGAAATTTTTTCGGCGTGGCGACGACGATTGTCTTTCCAGAGGCTTTCGTAGATGAAGTTGTGAAAGTAAAAGTACTCGAGATGTTTGAACTCGCTGCGCGATGCCGAAAACAGCTCTTCACAGACGCGCACATGGTCGTCCATGGAACCACCGATATCGAGGCACAGCAGAACTTTCACGGCATTGTGGCGCTCCGGAACCATGCGAATGTCGAGCAAGCCTGCATTGCGCGCCGTCTTGTCAATGGTATCTTCGAGATCGAGTTGATCCGCCGCACCCTCGCGCGCAAATTTACGCAAGCGCCGTAGCGCAATCTTGACATTGCGCGTACCAAGCTCCACAGAGTCGTCGAGATTGCGGTACTCACGTCGGTCCCAGACTTTTACGGCACTGCGATTGCGTGATCCCTGTTGCCCGATGCGAACGCCTTCCGGATTGTAACCGTAGGCCCCGAACGGCGAGGTGCCCGCCGTGCCAATCCATTTGTTGCCGCCTTCGTGACGCTCGTCCTGCTCATCGAGGCGTTCCTGCAGGGCCTTCATCAGTTCCTCGAATCCGCCCATCGCCTCTATGCGTGCACGCTCTTCCTCTGACAGGAAAAGCTCGGCCTGGTGGCGCAGCCACTCTTCGGGTACGTCGGTCATCAGATCTGAAAGTGAATCCTCAACACCTTCGAAGTAGGCTGCGAAGATCCGATCGAACAGATCGAGTTTGGACTCGTCTTTAACAAGACACGCGCGTGACAGATAATAGAAATCGTCGACGCTCTGCCCCGCTACCCCTTTCTTCATTGCCTCAAGCAAGGTCAGCAGCTCGGTGATCGACGGTTTCATCCCGCCGTCGCGAAGCAAATAAAAGAACGGAATCAGCATGTCACGCCACTACTGGGACGAGCCGGCTCTCCGATCGAGAAAGACCAGCTGTTCGAACAGGTGTACGTCCTGCTCATTCTTGAGCAATGCACCGTACAACGGTGGAATTGCTTTGCGGGCACCCTCGGCTCGCAATACCTCGGGCGGTATGTCCTCGGCCAGCAGTAGTCTGATCCAGTCGAGCAACTCGGACGTAGACGGTTTCTTTTTCAGGCCCGGCACATCGCGTACTTTGTAGAACGCATTCAGCGCCTCGCTGAGCAGATCTTTCTTGAGGTTCGGGAAGTGCACGTCGACGATTCGTTCCATCGTCTCTTGTTCCGGGAACTTGATGTAGTGGAAAAAGCAGCGCCTCAAGAACGCATCCGGCAACTCTTTCTCGTTGTTGCTCGTGATCACGATAATCGGGCGATGTGTCGCTTTGATGAGCTTCTGTGTCTCGTAGACGTAGAACTCCATACGATCGAGTTCTTGTAGTAGATCGTTGGGAAATTCGATATCGGCTTTGTCGACTTCATCGATCAGCAATACAGGCTGAACGTCAGATTCAAAAGCCTCCCAGATTTTGCCGCGAACAATGTAGTTCGATATGTCGTGAACGCGATCATCACCGAGCTGCGAATCCCGCAAGCGCGCCACGGCGTCATATTCGAAGAGACCCTGCTGCGCCTTGGTCGTCGACTTGATGTGCCACTCGAACAGCGGCTTGCCGAGCGACTCGGCAACCTCGATCGCGAGTTGAGTCTTGCCCGTACCGGGTTCGCCCTTAACGAGAATCGGACGCTCGAGTGTCACTGCCGCATTGACGGCCATCGTGAGGTCGTCCGTCGCGACGTAGGTGCTGGTGCCGTTGAATCTGCTGTCTGCCATCACAGTATCTTAACGCTAATCGGCCGGGAGCAGCAGCAGCTTATGTCGCGTCTCGCCCGGAAGGAACGGACTTTGCCGCCCATGCACCCAATCCTCATGGCCGCGCCGGTAGAAATTCGACAGGGGGTGACCGCTCTGCCCGGTAGGCATGTGCATCAGGCCGTTGGCCTCATCACCTGGCGCAACCGAGAACCGTTGTGACGCTCCGAACGCTGGGCCTTGTGCCCTTGGCAGGTCAACGTCACCGCTCACAGGTTCCGCCGGCATATTGAGATAGTCGCCAAATACGGGCACGGCGCGGCTCAAGGGATGCAGAATGCGCGCGGTGTTGCGCTCACCCCAGGACCGTTCTGCGAGTGACTCACCAAAATTCTCGGTGAAGTGATCGATACTTGCATTTACGGCGTCAGCGAACAGGGCCTGCCAGTTGTCGTATTGCCCGGGCAGCAGATGCATGGGTTGCTCGGTCATCAGGGCCCACAGTGGGCCTTCGAACTGGTTGCTAATGCGCAACTTGACGTCGTCGCCATATGCAGCTCGCGCCGGAGCCATCAGGCCGTGGAAAACGCGAGCCTGCACTTCCAGCCGAAACGCCCTGACGAGCCGGTACCCGACCGACTCAGGCACCGCACGTGGAATCCAGTCGGCAACAAGCCGCCGGTATTCGGCCATTCCTGGATCGGACTCAACGAGCCGCTCGTCGATCTCGCTGAGCAACAGGTCGCGCCAGCGGCTCAGGAACAATGCGCGATCGTCAATCTGTATGGCGAGCATATCGTCCACCTCGAAGTGGTCCTTCGCGAATAATCCATCGCGAATCTGCCTTGCGCGTGCGCCCAGGTCGTAACCGCTATCGCCGATTATTGCCAGGGCCTCGCCATCGGCGACTCGTGCATTGGCCGTCCAGATGCGCCCGGACCCCGGATTGACGATGCGCGGGTACTGATCTGGCTCAAGCCATCCGATCCAGCCGTCACCGACACTCCAATCGGCAGGCAGCAACGGGTTGTAGTCCGACCGGACCGGTATCTGGCCGGCAATCGTCCAGCCGATATTTCCGTCGGAATCTCCGGCTACGAAGTTTTGCGGCGGCATGCCAAGGGTGTTCGCGATATCGAGCGCTTCGGCCACAGAGTCAACGGTTTCCAACGCAGCGAGATTCAGGTTAAGCGCCGCCACATGATGTGCTGTCCAGCTAACGGCAACTTCGCCGTCGGGATAGTCGACACGATCATGCACAGGCCCCCATATCGTTTCGCGGATAACGTAATCGACCGGATCGGCGTCCTTAACGACGATGCGTTCCACATATTCGACGAACGGCATGTCACCGTTCTCGGTACGGTAGGTCCCGGCCTCGTCTCCGGGCAGCAAAATGACGGCATCCGTCCAGTCGCCATAACTGTTTGTATTTCCCCAGGCAATCTTCGTGTTGCTGCCACCGATTATGAACGGCGAACCCGGCAAGACGACGCCGGTCACATCGCGCGGCTCATCGCCATCCACGACCAGTCTTGCCTGGTACCAGATGCCCGGCACCGACAGTCCAAGGTGCATGTCATTCGACACGAGCGCACCTCCGGACGTCGTCAGCGCACCTCCGACGGCCCAGTTGTTGCTGCCGTTAATATCGGGTTTGCCGATCTCGTTGGCTGATGCTGGCGCGTCGAACACATCGCGAACAGACATGATCTCGGCCGACGGAATCGGGCCCGTTTCGCGGGCATCACCCATCAGGGGCGCGTCCCAGGAGGTTCCCTGCGGATACACGAAGGCAAACATCTCAGGCGGCAGGACGTTATGTGCCAGGCCACGTCGCAAGTCTCTGTCAGCGCGCTCGTCGTTCAGGTTCAGGTACATCGTGAAGGCGACAAGAACCGAGTCTTCAGGTTTCCAGGGCTCGGGATCGACGCCGAGCAGGTAGTACTCAAACGGATCTGCGTTGAGGCTATTGAGAGCGGCGTTGACTCCGGCGGTGTAACGCTGCAGTAATTCCAGCTCCTGCGCTGACATGGCTGCGATATTCTCTGCAGCCCGAGTCCGGAATCGATGCCAACGAAAACGTTTATCGGTATCGAGCGCAATGCTGCCGAACAGCGCCGACAATTCACCGGCAGAACGACGGCGAATGAGGTCCATCTGAAAGAACCGGTCCTGGCCGTGCGCAAATCCGGTCGCGTAAGCGACATCTGCGCGTGTGTTTGCCGTGATTGTCGCAATACCGTCGGCATCGCGCTCGATCGTCGCTATGCTCGCGAGACCCTTGACCGGAATCTCACCATCCAGCGTTGGCAGGCTACCGTGTAACGTAATCCAGGCAAGTACCGTAACGATCAGGACTGCGGACACAACCAGGCCTGCAGCACGCAGTAACCACTTCTTCATAGATTATCTCTGCGCTTTAACTTCCAGAATTTTCATCGCGTTGGTGCCGCCGGAGATACCCGTCAGGTCGCCCTTGCTAAATATCACAAGGTCATCGACTTCGACCAATCCGCGAGACAGGAGAGCCTCAAAAATACTGGCGTACAGGTGATCCCGCTCCGTTTCGTGAATGTCGAAATGCACCGGGTAAACACCACGGTAGAGAACAACGCGTCGACTCGTCGCAGAATACGGTGTCAAGGCATAGATGGGAATATCCGACCGTACACGCGACATCCAGCGCGTTGTGGATCCTGATTCAGTCAGGGCAATAATCGCTTTGACGTCCATGTGGTTTGCCGTGTACATGACAGCCATTGCAATGGCTTCGTCGACGAGCTCGAATGTGTCGTCAGAGCGGTACCCCATGTGGCTCGCCTCGACCGGATATTTCTCCGCGCCGATACAGACATTGCTCATCGCCCTGATGGCTTCCACCGGGTACGCACCGACTGCCGTCTCTCCGGACAACATCACTGCGTCCGTGCCATCGATCACTGCGTTGGCTACATCAGAAACCTCGGCCCGCGTCGGTATCGGATTCTGGATCATCGACTCCATCATCTGCGTCGCCGTGATCACTACCTTGTTCTTCGAACGCGTATTCTGAATCAGCCTCTTCTGAATGCCGGTCAATTCGGCGTAACCCATCTCCACGCCGAGGTCGCCTCGAGCGACCATGACAACATCAGCCGCTTCTATGATTGAGTCAATATTTTCAACGGCCTCGGTACGCTCTACTTTTGCAACGATCACGCCCTCGCCACCGGCTTCGCGAAACAGGCGACGTGCCTCTTCAACATCATCACCACTGCGCACAAATGATACTGCGAGGAAGTCCATTTTGAGTTCGGCCGCGAGTTTGATGTTGGCGCGATCAACATCCGTTAGCGCCGACGCGGAGAGGCCACCGCCCTTCCTGTTAATGCCCTTGTGATCGGACAGAATTCCACCGTTTACTACTTTCGTGTAAATCCGTGTGCCTTCTACACGATCGACAGTGAGTGTGATCATTCCGTCGTTGAGCAACAGCACGTCACCACCTGACAGATCTTTGTGGAGCGACTCCAGCGCAACTCCGACGCCTTCCTGGTTACCATCCTCGAGCCCGAGCGTGCTGTCGAGGAAGAAGGCATCACCATCTGCCAGCACGACACTACCGTGCTCAAATCGTTTAATTCGAATCTTCGGCCCCTGCAGGTCGCCCATCAATCCGACGTCACGATCGCTTGCGGCGGCAGCAGATCGCAGCGCCTCGGCGCGTGCACGGTGATCCGCCTCATTGCCATGAGAGAAATTCAGGCGTGCGACGTCGAGTCCGGCGTCGATCATCTCGCGCAGCGTTTTCATGTCGTCAGACGCCGGTCCCAGCGTCGCGACTATCTTGGTCCGTTTTCGCATGGCGGCGATTATTGCACAAGCAGAATGAATTGGCTGGAATGAGTCTGTGTCTTCAAGTTGTCATGGGAACCCGTTATGCTGCCAATTGATGGACTCGCTTGCCACCTGCCGCATGGACCGACGCCGCTTTCTCCAAAACCTCACGATTGCCGTTTCGGTGCCTGCCTTTTCCGTGTCCGGCAGAGCTGCCGATACGAAAACCGGGCCATTGCGCCCCGATCCTGACAAGATCCTCGATCTGCCGGGTGGTTACAACTACACAATCGTATCGAGAGCCGGGGTGCGCATGGACGACGGTCTTCTCGTTCCACATGCGCACGATGGCATGGCCGCATTTGCAGGCGACGACGGACGTATCATCCTGGTCTGTAACCACGAGCTGACGCCCGCCTATTCAGTTCAAGGTGCATTTGCGGACGGACTCGACGCACAACCGGGAGCCGTGACCGACAAGGTATACGACCGGGGCGGTGGCAAGACGCCCGGCGCAGGCGGCACCACGACGACCGTCTACAATCCGGAAACGAGAACAACTGAGCGACAATTTCTGAGCCTGGCCGGTACGGAGCTGAATTGCGCGGGCGGGCCGACGCCCTGGGGCTCCTGGCTGTCTTGCGAGGAGTGTTTCGAAGAACCTGGCGTTGGACTGAGTGCAGGTCGTATCGTGCACCGCGACAAGAAGCACGGCTATGTGTTCGAGGTGCCGTCCAGTGCAAATGGACTGGTCGAGCCGATTCCTATCCGTGCAATGGGCAGGTTCGAACACGAGGCCACTGCCGTTCACGAGCCGACCGGCATCGTTTACATGACTGAGGATCGTCACCATTCACTGTTCTACCGTTACATTCCGCATGTGCCCGGCAAACTCCACGAGGGCGGAAAACTGCAGGCTTTGGTGATTGATGAGAAACCTTCGTTCATAACGCATAACTGGTCCAATGAACCACAGATTGTCCCGGGCGAAGCGTTACCGACACGATGGATTGACCTCGACAATGTCGACAGTGACAAGAACGATCTGCGGCTGCGAGGCACTGCTCAGGGTGCGACCACGTTTGCCCGCGGCGAGGGTTTGTGCAATGCCAATGGCGATATGGTCTTTACGTGCACGATTGGCGGTCCAGCACGGCTCGGGCAGGTCTTTGCTTACCGGCCCAGCTCGCACGAAGGGCAAGCGCTGGAAGAGGACGACCCGGGACAGCTAACACTGATCGCCGAAGCCACGCACGAGTCGATCTTGCGCAACGCGGACAACATTACGTTTGCGCCCTGGGGTGACCTGATCGTGTGCGAAGATACGTCCAGCCATTGCGGCCTTGTCGGCATTCGACCCGACGGGTCGCAGTATCAGCTTGCCGACAATGCGCACACGAATTCCGAGTTGGCAGGAGTGTGCTTCGCACCGGACGGCAAGACGCTGTTCGTCAATATTCAGTATCCGGGAATGACCCTGGCGATCACGGGCCCATTCTCGACCTAACCGCGATACACGGCACGTTCGACGCACAGGCCCGACACCGGGTACGTGACCTCATCACACGACACGGCGCAACGGGGCATTTATCTCCCTCATGGCTCGCTAACGCTGCGCTTTACTTCGGTCGCCAAACACCCCGCCGCGCCGGTCCCCCGGACTTCATCGATGATCGGGGAGGCCGAGGGCGGGATTCTTTGTTGCCGGTAGTAAAGCGGACCGCAGGGAGCCATACCGGCAACAAAGATGCCGGCTTCGGTTCTGTGTGATGACCCCGAGTGCCGTGTCGTGTGGAAACGTGTGCGGCGAACGCTGAAAGCAACGCTCCTACTGGTCGCCGCCGCGTTGCTCGAGCATGGCGACAGCCGGCAGCTTTTTGCCCTCAACAAATTCGAGGAACGCGCCGCCACCGGTCGAGATATAGGATATCCCGTCGCGTACGCCATACTTGTCGATAGCGGCCAGCGTATCGCCACCACCAGCGACCGAAAACGCGTCGCTCGCAGCAATCGCTTCGGCCAACGTCCGCGTACCGTCGCCGAACGCATCAAATTCAAACACACCAACCGGTCCGTTCCAGATAATCGTGCCAGCCGTTGCGAGAATGTCTGCAAACCGGCTGGCGGTTTCAGGACCGATGTCGAGAATCAACTCGTCGTCAGCTACCGCGTCGACGGTCTTTGTGTTCGGGATTGCATCGTCCGAAAAATCCGTCGCAACGACGACATCTGTGGGGACCGGAATGGTCGCACGCCCATCCGCTGCGGTAGCAAGACCGCGCGCCGTGTCCAGCATGTCTGCTTCATGCAGGGACTTGCCCACATTGTGGCCAGCAGCGGCAATAAACGTATTTGCGATGCCGCCACCGACAATGAGCGTGTCGACAATGCCGGCCAACGCATCCAGAACGGTAAGCTTCGTCGACACTTTCGAGCCCCCAACGATCGCAACGAACGGACGCGCAGGCTCCTGAAGAGCTCTGCCCAACGCCTCAAGTTCGGCTGCCAGCAACGGGCCGGCACAAGCGATCGGCGCGTATTCGGCAACACCATAGGTGCTGGCCTGGGCGCGGTGCGCCGTCCCAAAGGCATCCATTACGAATACGTCACAGAGCGCAGCCATCTTGCGCGCCAGCGCCTCATCGCATTTCTTTTCGCCCGCGAGAAAACGTACATTCTCCAGCAGCGCGACCTTGCCAGGCTCGACCTCCACACCATCGATCCAGTCTTCAATCAAGGGCACATCAATGCCGAGCAATCCGGCAAGATGGCTGGCTACAGGCTGCAGCGAGAATTGGTCCTCGGGCTGTCCTTCGGTCGGGCGACCCAGGTGTGACACAAGCATGACGGCCGCGCCGGCGTCGAGCGCTGCCTGGATCGTCGGCACTGCCGCGCGGATCCGGGCATCGCTCGTCACAACTCCATCGGCGACCGGCACGTTCAGATCCTCGCGAATCAGGACTCGCTTGCCTGACAGGTCGAGGTCGCCCATTTTGATGACAGACATGAAGACTCTCTACTTTTTTCCGCTTACTTGGCGTTCATCAACGCGACAGTCGTATCCAGCATGCGATTTGAGAATCCCCATTCGTTGTCATACCACGCGATGACTTTGACGAGAGTGCCATCAAGGACCTTCGTCAGCCCGGCATCGTAAGTGGAGGAGGCCGGGTTGTGGTTAAAATCGACCGATACGAGCGGTTCATCGTTGTATGCGAGTACGCCTTTCAGCGGGCCCTCTGAGGCCGCCCGGAGAAGGTCATTGATCTCTTCAACGGAAGTCGCACGTTCAGCGACAAAACACAGGTCGACAGCCGAAACATTGATCGTCGGCACTCGCATCGAAAAGCCGTCGAGCTTGCCATTCAAATCCGGCAGTACCAGGCCAACGGCCTTCGCGGCTCCGGTGCTCGTCGGGATTTGCGACATCGTTCCCGAACGCGCGCGGCGCAGGTCCTTGTGGAAGACGTCGGTCAGCACCTGATCGTTGGTGTAGGCATGGATGGTAGTCATAATGCCGTGCTTGACGCCGATAGCCTCGTGCAGCGGCTGGACAAGTGGCGCGAGGCAATTCGTCGTGCATGACGCATTTGAAATGACCTGGTCATCTGCTGTCAGAATGTTGTCATTGACGCCGTAGACGATTGTCTTCTCGATGCCGTCACCGCCCGGCGCGGAAAGGATGACCTTCTTGGCGCCCCCAGCGATATGTTTGCCGGCAGTCTCCATTGTCCGGAACAAACCTGTGCACTCGAACACGACGTCGACGCCAAGATCTCCCCACGGAAGTTTCGCCGGATCGCGCTCGGCAAATACCTTGACCCGATCACCATTGACGATGATGTCACCACCATCGACCTCAACTTTGCCGTCGAATTTGCCGTGCGTTGTATCGTAACGTGTGAGGTGAGCGTTCGTTTCCGGGTCACCAAGGTCGTTCAGCGCCACCACATCGAACTCGCCGGTACGACCGTACTCGTGAATTGCGCGCATCACGTTGCGGCCTATGCGGCCGTAGCCGTTGATTCCTATTTTGATCGCCATGATTCTCTCCTGATTTAAATAATTTCACGGGCAACTGCGACGACATTGTCAGTCGAGAAGCCGAAATGTTCGAAAAGCTCGTTCGCCGGGGCAGATTCACCAAAACGATCGAGACCAACTACACGTCCGGCTGGCCCGGCGTAGCGCCACCAGGTTTCGGTAACGCCTGCCTCAATGACGACGCGCGCCGTCACTGCAGCCGGTAATACTTGCTCGCGGTATGCCGTGTCCTGTGCCTGGAAAAGGTCCACGCAGGGCATCGAGACAACACGAACCGCGACGCCGTCGGCAGCCAGCACGTCGGCGGCCGATACGGCCAATGCAACTTCAGAGCCCGTCGCGATCAGGATGATCTGAGGTTCCCCGCCTGATTCGCTCAATACGTATCCACCGCGCGCGATCGATGCTACCTGGTCTTTGTTACGGTTCTGGTGTGGCAATCCCTGCCGGGTAAGCACGAGGCTGGTTGGACCATCGCGACGCTCGACAGCATCGCGCCATGCGACTGCCGTCTCCACCGTGTCGCAGGTACGCCAGACGCGCATATTGGGCATAAGCCGCAAGGATGCAGTGTGCTCAACGGGTTGATGCGTCGGGCCGTCTTCGCCGAGCCCGATCGAATCATGGGTGTAGACGAAGATGTTCTGCGCCTTCATCAGCGCGGCCATGCGCAGCGCATTGCGAGCATAGTCGGAGAACGTCAGGAAGGTGCCCGAGTACGGAATAACGCCGCCGTGCAACGACATGCCGTTACATAGTGCCGACATACCGAACTCGCGCACACCGAAGTAGATATAGTTGCCTGACGCGTCATCGCCCGTGATAACGGTCGAGCCGCTGTGTTTGGTCAGGTTGGACCCGGTCAGGTCGGCCGACCCGCCAGCCAGCTCCGGCAGCATCGGTGCAAATGCGTTCAACGCGACCAGTGAAGCCTTGCGAGTCGCCATGTTCCCGGCGGCGGCGTCAATATCGGCGATCGCCTTGTCCGCAAATTCACTCCAGCCCGCTGGCAATTCGCGATTCATGCGGCGCCGGTATTCGGCCGCGAGATCGGGGTGCGTTGACGAGTACTCATCGAAGACTTTCTGCCACGCCAGTTCATCCGCGGCACCACGGGAACGTCCGTCCCACGCGGCGGCAACATCGGCCGGAATTTCGAACGGCGCAGACTCCCAACCTAATTCCTTGCGCGCGGCAGCGATCTCGTCGTCGCCCAGCGGTGCGCCATGTGTCGATGCCGTGCCCTGCTTATTCGGCGAACCAAAACCAATGACCGTTTTGCAGCAAATCAGTGACGGCCGCTCAGTCTCAGCGGCGGCTTGCTCGATCGCCGCGGCGATCGCGCCACTATCGTGACCGTCGACATCGGCGATCACCTGCCAGTTATAAGACTCGAATCGTTTGACCGTGTCATCGGTGAACCAACCGCCGACTTCACCATCAATCGAAATATTATTGTCATCGTAAAAGGCTATCAGCTTGCCCAGTTTAAGAGTCCCAGCCAGCGAGCACGCCTCGTGCGAGATGCCTTCCATGAGGCAGCCATCGCCAAGGAACACCCAGGTCTTGTGGTCGACGATCTCAAGCCCCGGTCGGTTGAACTCTGCAGCCAGCTTTTTCTCGGTCAGGGCCATGCCGACGGCATTTGTGATGCCCTGCCCCAGCGGTCCGGTCGTCGTCTCGATCGACAGGTCGGGATCATATTCGGGGTGTCCCGCCGTCCGATAGCCAAGCTGCCGGAAATTGCGGATTTCGTCGATTGACAGGTCGTAACCCGTAAGGTGCAAGAGGCTATACAGCAACATCGAGGCGTGGCCATTCGACAAGACAAAACGGTCACGATCGACCCAGTGAGCGTTACCCGGGTTGTGCTTGAGGTAGTCGTTCCAGAGGACTTCTGCGATATCAGCCATGCCCATCGGGGCGCCAGGATGTCCTGAATTGGCGGCCTGTACGGCATCCATGGAGAGCGCCCGGACAGCATTCGCGAGTTCACGCCGGTCGGGCTGGCCGGCTCTCGTTACATCTTGTGACATTAATTTAGTTCTTATTGGTGGGTAGGCGGTTTTATACTGCCTCGAACCACGTATTTTCGCTGTTTCACAGCAAGGTCGCAAGGTACAATGCGCGGCTCCCCCGGCCACAACAGAAAAAAATATGAGTGACACATTCTTATTCACCTCGGAATCGGTTTCCGAGGGGCACCCGGACAAGGTTGCCGACCAGATTTCCGACGCCGTGCTCGACGCTATGCTCGAGCAGGACAAGAGCGCGCGGGTCGCCGTAGAGACCATGGTAAAAACCGGCATGGCGATTGTCGCCGGCGAGGTCACCACGTCCGCATGGGTCGATCTCGAGGAAGTCGTGCGCGGCACGATCGTCGGCATTGGCTATACGGATTCCAGCATGGGCTATGACGGCCATTCATGTGCGGTCCTGAACGCCATCGGCAAACAATCGCCGGATATCGCCCAGGGCGTGGATCGCGAAGCCGCCGAAAAACAAGGCGCCGGCGACCAGGGTCTGATGTTCGGTTACGCAACCAATGAGACCGACGTCCTGATGCCAGCACCGATCACTTTCTCGCATCGACTCGTCCAAAAACAGGCCGAGGTCAGAAAGTCCGGCAAATTGCCGTTCCTGCGGCCCGACGCCAAGAGCCAGGTGACCTTCATCTATGAAGACGGCAAACCGGCCGCCATCGACGCCGTCGTGCTATCGACGCAACACCATGCGGACGTCGAAATGTCTCACCTTGAAGAAGGTGTCATGGAGGAGATCATCAAACCCGTGCTGCCCGCGGAATGGATCAGCAAGGACACCAAGTACCACATTAATCCGACCGGACGATTCGAGATCGGCGGCCCGATGGGCGACTGCGGCCTGACCGGCCGCAAAATTATTGTCGACACCTACGGTGGGTCAGCTCGCCACGGTGGTGGCGCTTTCTCGGGCAAGGACCCGTCAAAAGTCGACCGCTCGGCTGCGTATGCCTGCCGCTACGTTGCGAAGAATATTGTCGCTGCCGGCCTGGCCGATCGCTGCGAAATCCAGGTTTCTTACGCCAT
>CALZHX010000023.1 GCA_945787435.1 uncultured Woeseiaceae bacterium | reverse complement strand
GGCTCCTGCGGCGAGCGCTGCATGGCGATTTCAGTCGCTGTCTGTGTCGGTGATGAAACTGCCGATACGGTGGTCAGCAAGCTCAAGACCGAGCTGCAGGACCTCAAGGTCGGTTGCGGCACGGATACCAGTAACAACATGGGTCCGCTCGTTACGAAAGTACACCACGACAAGGTTCGCTCGTATGTCGATCTCGGTGTTGAAGAAGGCGCCGAACTCGTCGTGGACGGACGCGACCTGGTTGTCGATGGCCATGAGGATGGCTTCTTCCTCGGTGGCTGCCTGTTCGACAATGTCACGCCGGACATGCGTGTCTACCAGGAAGAAATATTCGGGCCGGTGTTGTGTATCGTCAGGGCTGAATCGCAGGAACATGCCATGCAATTGATCGACAATCACGAGTATGGCAATGGCACCTGCATCTTCACGCGTGACGGAGAAGCGGCCCGATATTTCGCCGATAATATCCAGGTCGGAATGGTCGGTATCAACGTACCGTTACCGGTGCCGGTCGCGACTCACAGCTTTGGGGGCTGGAAACGCTCACTATTTGGCGACCTCTTTGCCTACGGACCTGATAGCATTCGGTTCTACACGCGCCGCAAAACAATCACACAACGCTGGCCGTCCGGCGGAGTCAGAGAGAAGGCGCAATTTTCGTTTCCGAGTAATAACTAGGAGCCTGATCGATGAATCGACTGTTACTTCTTATTGTTTCGCTGGTCGCCACGGCCACCGCGATTGCGCAAGACATTGCGACCGAAATAGCGACCACCGAGGCAGCCCCCGGTGTGTACATGCTCGATGGCGCCAACGGTTTCAGCTCCAACATGGGGCTGCTGGTCGGCGATGATCGGGTTGTCCTGATCGACGATGGCATGGCGCCCATTTCGGCCGACCTCATAGTAACGGTTGCCGAACTGGCGGATCGCCCGATCGACTTTATCGTCAATACGCACGTCCATGGCGACCATGTGGGTTCGAACGCGACACTGGCCGAGAATGGTGCCGTCATTTTCGCGCACAAGAATATCCGCAAGCGACTGGTCGAAGATCCCGGTCCGGCCGGCGGTGCAGGCGGTCTCCCCGTCGTTACCTTTGCAGATGGCGTGAACTTTCATGTCAATGGACAGGACGCCCACGTGCGTCATATCGCCAAAGCACATACCGATGGCGATGCTGTCGTCCACTTGCACGGCTCGAATGTCCTCGTGGCCGGAGACCTGTTCTTTAACTACATGTTCCCATTCATCGATCTCGACAGCGGTGGCAGCGTTCGCGGCTTCATTGCCGGGCAGCGCCGCATCATCAAAATGGCGGACGAAGACACGGTCATCATTCCGGGTCACGGAGAACTCGCAAGTCGGGCCGACCTGCAGGCGGCCGTCGACATGCTGGTCGATGCAGAAGCAATGGTCGAAGCTCTCGTGCTCGAAGGCAAGACAGAAGAAGAGGTGTTGACCGCCAATCCGCTGGCTGACTACCACGACACGTGGAACTGGGGCTTCATCACCACCGAGAAAATGACAAGCACACTGTATCGCTCGTTAACCGCAGAATAATAAAGGCGCGCACATGGACAACAAAAAAACGGCGGAATTTGTCAACGACCTCTGGGATTCATCGATCATTCCCGAGATCAGTGAGTACATAAAAATCCCTAACAAATCGCCGGGATTCGATCCCGACTGGGAAAAACACGGCCATATGGAAACCGCCGTGCAGATGCTCGAGGCATGGTCGAAGGAGCAGCCAATCAAGGACATGACGGTTGAGATAGTGCGCATCGACGGTCGTACACCGATTCTATTCATCGATATTCCCGGTGCGTCAGACGATGTCGTACTTCTGTATGGACACTACGACAAGCAACCCGAATTCAGCGGCTGGGATGATGACCTCGACCCCTGGACACCGGTTATCAAGGACGGCAAATTGTACGGCCGCGGTGGCGCGGACGATGGCTATGCGACCTTTGGCTCCCTGACGGCCATTCGCGCGCTGCAGGAACAGGGCGTTCCGCATGCGCATTGCGTCGTTATCATTGAGGGCTGTGAAGAGAGTGGCAGCTTCGACCTGCCCTACTACATCGATTTACTCGAAGACCGTATCGGGTCACCGAGCCTGGTCGTCTGCCTCGATGCCGAATGCGGTAACTATGACCAGCTGTGGTGTACAACCTCCCTGCGCGGCAACCTGACCGGCCAGCTGCGCGTGGACGTTCTGACCGAAGGCGTGCATTCGGGTACGGCAAGTGGCGTGGTTCCGTCGAGCTTTCGTGTGCTGCGCAAACTCCTGAGCCGTATCGAAAATGAAGACGACGGGCAGATCCTGCTTGACGGATTGCACGTCGATATTCCCGAACAGCGCATTGACCAGGCCAGGGCCGCAGCAGATACCCTTGGCACTGGCGCTTTTGAGAAATTCCCCTGGGCTGTCGACGCTCCAGCGCCCGGCGAGTCGAATTACGAGCTACTGCTCAATAACACCTGGCGCCCGACATTGAGCATCACAGGCGCAGACGGCCTGCCAGCGCTCGTCGATGCCGGTAACGTCCTGCTGCCATTCAATACGCTAAAACTGTCGTTCAGATTACCACCAACCTGCGATGCCGATGTCGCCGCGGATGTTGTTAAGAAAGCGCTCGACGCTGATCCACCGCCGCTGTGCAAAGTGGAATTCGAAGTCGAATCGACGATGGCGGGCTGGAACGCACCACCGGTCGCGGATTGGCTTGAAGCGTCCATGCACAAGGGCTCAGAGGCCTTCTTTGGTAAGCCGTCGATGTACATGGGCACGGGCGGCACTATCCCGTTCATGGGCATGCTGGGCGAGAAGTTTCCGGAAGCGCAATTCCTGATTACGGGCTTGCTCGGACCGAAGTCCAATGCGCACGGCCCGAACGAGTTCCTGCACATCGAGACGGGCAAGCGCCTGACGAGCTGTGTTGCACAGGTGCTCGAGGATCACTACAACCGCTAACGTAATTCGCGCGCAGACCTCTTTATGAGGTGAACATGATCATGATGCCGGCGGCTATGGCTGAGCCGATCACGCCGGCAACATTCGGGCCCATGGCGTGCATCAGCAGGATGTTGTGGGGATTCGCGTCGAGACCGACCTTGTTGGCGACGCGTGCCGCCATTGGTACTGCCGAAACACCGGCCGCACCAATCAATGGATTGATCGCCTGTTTCGAGAGCCGATTCATGAGCTTGCCCATCAGGACGCCGCTGGCAGTACCGATGCCAAACGCGACAATGCCAAGACCCAGAATGAAAAGCGTACTCATGTCGAGAAATTGCTCTGCGCTGAGCTTCGAGCCCACGGCCAGGCCGAGAAAAATCGTCACGATATTAATCAATGCGTTTTGCGTCGTATCCGACAAGCGATCAACGACACCGCACTCTCGCATCAGGTTGCCGAATGCGAGCATGCCGATCAGTGGCGCCGCTGACGGCAACACCAATGCTACAAGCAGCAACAGCACAATCGGAAACAGCACGCGCTCGGTTTTCGACACCTCACGAAGCTGAACCATCTCGATCTTGCGCTCAGCCTCGGTGGTCAGCGCTTTCATGATGGGCGGCTGAATCAACGGCACGAGCGCCATGTAGGAATAAGCTGCAACGGCGATTGCACCAAGCAGATCAGGTGCGAGTTTGCCAGCGACGTAGATCGCCGTCGGGCCGTCGGCACCGCCGATGATGCCTATCGCCGCCGCATCTCTCACCGAGAAGTCTGCCCAGCCGAGATACGTCAACCCAAGCGCGCCCAGCAAGGTGGCAAATATGCCGAATTGCGCCGCCGCGCCAAGAAACAGCGTGCGGGGATTGGCAAGCAGGGGACCGAAGTCCGTCAGTGCGCCGACGCCCATGAAAATGATTAGCGGAAACGCTCCGGTTGTAATTCCAACAACGTAGAAGAGATGCAGCAGACCATCGCCGGTCGCAATCTCCACGCCCGGTATGTTCGACAGCAAACCACCGAAGCCGATCGTTACGAGCAGCAATGGCTCAAATTTCTTGACGATTCCGAGGTAGAGCAGCAACAGGCAGATCAACAGCATTACGGCCTGGCCGCCGCTCATTTGATAAAGACCAGAGCCCTGCCAGATTTCCGTGACAAGTTCCATCGTCTAGTCGATCGCAACCAGTGGGTCACCCACGGCGACGACATCACCTTCGGAGACGAGCACCTGGGCGATCGTGCCTGCCCTGGGCGCGGCGACCGCCGTTTCCATCTTCATGGCCTCGACAACAAGCAGTGTGTCGCCTTGCGCCACGACGTCGCCAACCGCGACGTGCACTTTGAAAATATTGCCGGCGAGGACTGCCCTGACTGCGTCGCCGCTCGCCGCCGGGGGCGCGGGCGCTGCGGGAGCCACCTGGGTGCCCGCGCGGACATCCGTGAGTTCCCCTCCCTCGGCCACTTCGACCGTATAAGCCTTGCCGTTAACCCGCACGGAATAGACAGACGCAGCACTGGCAGCAGGTGCAGCGCTTGCTACAGCGGTGGATTTCCCGTCAGGAACCGGCTCGAACGCCTCCGGGTTGTCACGGTTTTGCAGAAAACGAAGCCCCATCTGCGGGAACAGCGCGTAGGTCAACACATCGTCGATGACGTCGTCGGCCAGACGTATGCGCTTCTGGATGGCCAGGTTCTGCAATTCCTCGGTCTGTTTATCGACTTCAGGTTCGAGCAGGTCAGCCGGCCGGCAAGTTACCGGATCCGCGCCATCGAGTACTCTCGCCTGCAGTACGGCATTAACCGGTGCCGGCGTAGCGCCGTACTCACCTTTGAGCACGCCCGCAGTCTCTTTTGAGATCGTCGCGTAGCGTTCGCCAGAGAGCACATTGATGACCGCCTGCGTGCCGACGATCTGCGACGTCGGCGTAACCAGCGGCAACATGCCGAGATCTTCCCGGACGCGCGGAATCTCATCGAGGACTTCGTCGAGTTTGTCACCGGCATTTTGCTCACGTAGCTGGCTCTCGAGGTTGGTCAGCATGCCGCCCGGAACCTGCGCAACCAGAATGCGCGAATCGACGCCCCTGAGCGCACCTTCGAACTGCGCATACTTCTTGCGAACCTCTCGAAAATAGGCGGCAATCTCCTCCAGGAGATTGAGGTCGATACCGGTGGCTCTGTCCGACTCATCGAGTATTGCGACCAGTGCTTCAGTGGGCGAATGGCCATACGTCATACTCATTGAAGATATTGCTGTATCGACGACGTCGATACCGGCTTCGGATGCCTTCATCAGTGCCGCCGTCGACATGCCGGTTGTTGCGTGGCAATGCAGGTGAATTGGTATGTCGACCGATTCTTTGAGGCGCGTAACGAGGTTAAACGCGACCTGGGGATTCAGCAAACCGGCCATGTCCTTGATGCAGATCGAGTGTGCGCCCATGTCCTCGATCTGCCGGCCGAGATCGACCCAGAGGTCTATGGTATGCACCGGGCTAACAGTGTACGAAATCGTACCCTGGGCGTGCTTGCCGACAGCCAGCGTCGCCTTGACGGCAGTCTCGAGATTTCGCATGTCGTTGAGCGCATCGAAGATGCGGAAG
>CALZHX010000022.1 GCA_945787435.1 uncultured Woeseiaceae bacterium | reverse complement strand
GCACGAGTCTATCTTGCTGCCGGCGGATTTGATGGACCTGAAGGCCGTCGCAGACGGCCCGGCCCAGGGTCTCGTTATCGAATCCAGCCTTGAAAAAGGTCGCGGCGCGGTGGCTACGTTGCTGGTTCAGGGCGGTACGCTAAAACAGGGCGACATGATTATCGCGGGCGAAGAATACGGTCGCATCCGGAATATGTTCGACGAGAAGCAGCAGTCGATCAAAGAGGCGGGACCATCCAGTCCTGCCGTCGTACTCGGCCTGTCCAAAACGCCGAGCGCCGGCGACGACTTCCTGGCTGTAAAAAACGAGCGCAAGGCGCGCGAAGTTGCGGAATTCCGCCAGACCAAGACGCGCGAAGCGAAGCTTGCTTCGCAGCAGGCATCAAAGCTTGAAGACATGTTCAGCCAGATGGCTGAAGGTAGTGCGGAGTCTGTCTCAGTCATTATCAAGTCTGATGTGCACGGCAGCGCGGAGGCGCTTCGTGATGCACTGACAAAACTCTCGACCGACGAGGTCAAGGTTAAGGTCCTGAGCTCCGGGGTCGGTGGTATAACCGAAACCGATGCCAACCTCGCTGCAGCATCCAATGCTGCGATCATTGGCTTTAATGTGCGTGCTGACGCGGCGGCACGTTCGGCGATCAAGGAGTCGGGCGTCGACGTTCGCTACTACAGCATCATCTACGAGGCGATCGATGACGTGAAGGCGGCCCTCAGTGGATTGCTTTCTCCGGAGATTCGCGAGCAGATTGTAGGTCTTGCCGAGGTCAAGGAAGTGTTCTCGTCGCCGAAACTGGGCGACATAGCGGGTTCCATCGTGACCGAGGGCTATGTGAAGCGCTCCAATCCGATTCGCGTACTGCGTGAGAACGTCGTGATCTACGAAGGCGAGTTGGAATCGTTGCGTCGCTTTAAAGATGACGTCAATGAGGTCAAGTCGGGTACCGAATGTGGTATCGGCGTGAAGAACTACGACAACGTCCAGGTTGGCGATCAAATCGAGTGCTTTGAGCGTGTTGAAGTCGCGCGTACGCTGGACTGATGCCGCGCGAGTTCTCACGTAACCAGCGTCTCGGTGCGCAGATCCTGCGTACCCTGAGTGAATTGCTGCGTTTTGAGACCAAGGATCCCAGGCTGCAGGGGGTTTCGCTAACGTCGGTGGATCTGTCTCGTGACCTTAGCGTTGCACGGGTCTATTTCAGCCTGATGAATCCTGAAGACAGTGCTGAAGCGGCGCTTGAGGGCCTGAAAAAGGCAGGTGGGTTCCTGCGTGGCAGGCTCGGCAGTGCGCTGAAAGTGCGGCATATACCGGAATTGCGCTTCGTGCACGATGACAGTGCTGAGCAGAGCGTCAAAATCAGCGAGCTAATCGATGGCGCGCTACGAAACAATTGACGGCCTGTTGCTGCTGAATAAACCGGCCGGGCTGACGTCCAACCAGGCCTTGCAGCGCGTCAAACGGCTTCTGAATGCCAAGAAAGCGGGTCACACCGGCAGTCTTGATCCGGCCGCGACCGGTATGTTGCCGCTGTGTTTCGGCGAGGCGACCAAGGTGTGCGCTTTCCTGCTCGATGCCGATAAGACCTACAGGGTCACGGCGCGCCTGGGCATCGCAACGGATACCGGGGACGCGGATGGCGCCGAAATAGCGACAGCGGATGTCCCGAAGCTGGCTGCCGACGAGTGGCGGGAGATACTGGAGAGCTTCCTGGGCGAGAGTTTGCAGGTGCCGCCGATGTATTCGGCACTGAAAAAAGACGGCAAGCGCCTTTACGAGCTGGCCCGCAAGGGCGAGACCGTGGAAAGGGAGCCGCGTCCGATACGGATCGACGAGATCTCAATGCTCGAAATTGCCGGGACACGCCTGGTTTTCTGGGTTCATTGCTCCAAAGGCACCTATATACGGACCCTGGTAGAGGATATTGCGAAAAAAGCCGGCACGGTGGCCCACACGGCGCGATTGCACAGGGAATCGGTAGGCGACTTTCGGGCTGACGATATGCTGGACCTGACCGGTCTTGAGGAGGTCGCGGCGTCCGGCTCAGAGTGTCTCATGGCCCGTTTGTTGCCGCCGGACACGGCGCTGGAGGGTCTGGCTGCCGTTGAGCTGGACAATGAAGCCAGCGACAGGTTTGCGGTAGGGCAGCTGAATTCGGTGTCGGGGCCCGCCACAACAGGGCTTGTTCGGGTGTATGGCGGGGCGAATGAGTTCCTCGGAGTTGGCGAGTTGTCTGATGACGGCCAGCTGGCCCCTAAACGCGTATTCAGGACGGGTGAAAAAAACCCGTAGATATTTGATTTTTGACTGTTAATAGGCCCACACAGACGCTAGAATGCGCGCTGCAAAAAGGGCCCAGAATAGAGAAAGATTGAGGTATTTGAGAAATGTCACTGTCTAGTGATCAAAAAAGCAGCATTGTTGCTGATCATTCCCGCGGCGCCGCGGACACGGGATCTCCCGAAGTGCAGGTAGCCTTGCTGTCTGCGCGTATTTCAGAGCTTACCGGGCACTTCGGCAAGCACAAGAAAGATCACCATAGCCGTCAGGGTTTGCTGAAAATGGTCAACAAGCGGCGCAAGCTGCTCGACTATCTGAAAGCCAAGGTCCCGGTACGGTATCGCGAGCTGATATCAAAGCTCGGCCTTCGTCGCTAAGCGACGAGTCATTCTGGCAAAGAGCCTATTACTTTGCCGCTCCCGATGAGGGATCGCAGCGGCTGGCTATTTACTAACTAAATCATCCAAGTAGAGAAGAATTGTGAATTCTGTATTGAAATCGTTCCATTATT
>CALZHX010000021.1 GCA_945787435.1 uncultured Woeseiaceae bacterium | reverse complement strand
TAACCGGGCCGATCCCAGCTCAGCTACCAGATCTTTACGCGCTCTTCGGGCGACAGGTACAGCGCGTCGCCCTCCTGCACGTTAAATGCTTCGTAGAACTCGGGTACGTTGCGCACGATGCCGTTGACACAATACTCGGCCAGGGAGTGCGGGTCTGTGGCGATGCGACGGCGCAGCTCTTCGTCGCGGTATTCGCGCCGCCACACCTGAGCCCAGCCGAGCAGTGCGCGCTGCTCGCCTGTATAACCATCAATCACGGGTGGCTCCTCACCTTCGAGAGACATCTTGTAGGCAAGCAGGCCAATACTCATGCCGCCGAAGTCCCCAATGTTCTCGCCGGGCGTGAATTCACCGTTAACATTAAGGTCGTCGAACGGTGCATACGCCGAGTACTGGTCGACGAGCGCGCCAGTACGTTTCTCAAACTCGGCACGGTCTTCCTCCGTCCACCAGTTGCGCAACGCGCCGTCGCCGTCAAACGTGCTGCCTTTGTCGTCGAAGCCGTGGCCAATTTCGTGACCGATGACGGCGCCAATAGCACCATAGTTCACGGCATCGTCCGCTTCGAGATCGAAGAACGGCGGCTGCAGAATTGCAGCAGGGAAGGTGATCTGGTTCATCGTTGGGTTGTATGACGCGTTAACTGTCTGCGGCATCATTCCCCATTCAGTGCGATCCACCGGGCCGCCCTGACGATCGAGTTGTCGTTGATACTCGGCCAGTGACGCGCGCTCAATATTGCCGAACAGGTCGTTGCTTTCAATGTCGAGAGCAGAGTAGTCGCGCCACTCATCCGGGTAACCGATCTTCGGTTCGAACTTGTACAGCTTTTCCAGCGCTTGGGCTTTCGTTTCTTCGCCCATCCAGTCGAGCTCCTTAATGCTCTTCTCGTAAGCGGAGACCAGGTTGCCGACAAGCTCCAGCATGCGTTCCTTGGCCTCAGGCGGGAAATGATTCTTGACGTAAACCTTGCCAATAACTTCGCCCAGCGTGCCGTTCACGGTGCTCACGGCGCGCCGCCAGTCTTCTTCCTGCTCTTCGATGCCCCTGAGCGTTGTGCTGTAGAACGCGAAGTTCTGCTGGTCCAGTTCCGCGCTCAGCAGTGATGCCTTCGTGTTAAGGGCTGTCCAGTTCAGGTAGGTCTTCCATGTGTCGAGATCGGTTTCCTGGATAGCGGTATCGAGCTCACCCATGTAATCGGTTTGCAGGATGATTAGACCGTCGAGGTCGCTCGCACCCGCTTCGGCGAGGAAACCGTCCCAGTTGAAGGCCGGCATGACCGAGCCGAGCTCGTTGGTTGCGACCTTGTTGTAGTTATTCGCCCAGTCGCGCGCCTTTTCCTTGGTCATGTGCGAGCCGGCGATGCGCGTTTCAAGCGCCATCACGGCTTCTGCGGCTGCGGCGCCGTTGTCGAAGCCGGCAAGATCAAACATTTTTTCAATATGTGCGACGTACTGCTCGCGCAGCCCCTTCGACTTTTCGTCCTCGTTGAAGTAGTACTCGCGGTCAGGCAGGCCGAGCCCGGCCTGGTATGTATACACGCCGTAGTTGCCCGGGTCCTTCATGTCACCAACCTGGAACAACACAAACGGCATGCCGTAGCCGCGCCTGATGGCGCCGGCGAAGTAGCTCGCGAGTTCGTCGTGGCTCGAAATCGCGGCGATGCGATCCAGCTCCGGCTGCAGCGGCTCGATACCGCGCGCATTGCGCGTTTCCATATCGAGATACGATTTGTACAGGTCGCCAACCTTCTGTTCGTCGGTGCCCTTGGCGAAGTCACCGGTTGCCGCCATGTCGATGATGGCCATCACGTCTTCCTGCGACTTGTCGCGCAACATCGTAAAGGTGCCATAGTTCGACTTGTCGGCCGGCAGCTCGAATTCTGCTACCCACTTGCCGTTCACATGTGCGAAGAAATCGTCTCCAGGTCGAACGTCCGGATCGATATACGAGGTGTCGATTCCGGAGCGCAGCGCCGGCGCCTCCTCGGTGGCGCCCCCTGTTGCCGGCTCCTGCCCACACGCAGTCAGGACCACAAGCGCCGTGGCGGCAATAATTAGTTTGTTCACAATTTTTCCCTCATTTATCGCGGCGCTGGCAGCGCCGTCTATTCGTGCGGATGGGTCCGCCATGGTAGTCAATAGACCGGTTCTTACTGGTCTAGTTGCGGCTGCCGGGCGCCTCGCCGATGTTCTCAAGCTCGGCGGCCTCGTCCTCGGTAAGCCCGTATATCCTGGCGATGCGACATCCGCGAATCGTGTCGAACCTGGCGCTAATCGTGTTCGAGTCCGTGCGCCTGTCCGGTACAATGCGCGTATTGTCATTCAGCTCGTAACAGCGCCGGCCGAACTCGATCAGGAAAGTGACCCGGCGGCCGCTGTAGATAATGAACTTCTCATTGACTTGTCGCCAACTATCACTCGTTCCCGACTGCAACGCGTTTAGCTCCTCCAGCTCTCTGAGGTCGATAAAGTCCCTGACGGCCTGGTTCACATCCTGCGTTGACGCCTCGGGCTGTTCATCCTGCGACGCACAGGCTGCCAGAAAAAATGCGGCGCTGACGGCGGCTATTTTCATTCCTGTTGTTCTCATCGTCCTGTTCCGGTCAACGGTGCTCTGCGTACATTCGTTCTACAAATGTGGTGGCTTTGGGATGGTCCTCTACCCAGCGCTCGATATCTGCACGCATCATTGAAGGCATTTGATCCCGATCAATGCGACAAAGTTCCGCCTTGCCACCGCCGTAGCCCTCAGGCTGCATCCAGAGCGCCGAGAATGCTGCAAACGTAATATCAGTGTAGTTAACCGTATCGCCGCCAAGAATCGAGGCGCGCCCATCGGCTAGCTGTGTGTCGATGTCGGCGAGCAACTCGTCGATAAACAGGACTGCTTTTGAGTAGTGGGCTTCGTTGATCCGGAAGCTGCGCCGAACGAGCACAGCAAGCACCGGGAACAACAGCCGCAAGATGGGACGTTGCCAGGCGGGGATCTCGGGATTATTCACGCCCCATATGCCCAATGTCAGCTGACGATCGTTGAGGACGTGATGGTAAAGACACACCTGCAGAAAGCGGCCGTATTGGTCGAGGCGCTTTTCGAGCGCCAACCTATCTTCAGTCGGCTCGAGAAAGTCGACGGTATCGGCCATCGACACCGAGTAATTGCCCCACAGGAACCGCAGTATTTCCGGCGAGTTGCCAATTATGCTCTGCACGATGCCGGTTCGCACGCGTAGCTGCGGTACGGATCGCCCGGTGAAGTACGCGCCCAGGGTCGCCGCGTTCTGGCGCTCCACGTAATCGATGCCGAGCCGGTCCAGGCACCAGCGCGCTTTTTCCACAAAGTGACTGACAGCGATCGATTCCAGCACGACCGGCGGTGTTTTCTCGGGCGCAAGGATGCCACTGAGAACGATGAGCCAGCGCCACGCGAGCATCATCAGGACGAGCGCGATTGCAGAGGCGGTACCAAAGCCGAACCAAGCCACAACTATCGGCAACAGGAAAAGAAACAGGGTGTGAATGAGTAATCGCTTGCGGGCCATCGTCGCCATTGTACAGGTACACTCGAATAGATATGCGGGCGACGAGACAACATCGCTGGATCGGTTTGCTTGGCTGGATCGCAGATCGGCCCGGTGTGGCCGCTATGCTCGCGGTCGTTTTGCTTGCCGTGCTGGCCGCCTTCATTCGGACGCCCGTCATTGAGGGCTCCATGGTCAATCAGCTTTCTGGCTCCATTGAGCGTCTCGAGATAGCGCGCCGGATTACGGCCGCGGCGGGCGGTGAAACCACTGTCGCGATAATCTTCACGCCACGGAGTGTTTCGATCGGCCAGGTCTTCGACGACCTGGCAAGACTGCGGGGTGCGCTGGCCGCGGTAAGCGAGCGACTCGTCGTGCATTCCGTCGATACAGCCCGCGACCAGTTGTTCGTTTACGACCTTAATGAATCAGACCCGATTGCGTCGCTACTCAGCGTGCTGCGTGAAAACCCGGAGGCTACAACGATCATAAGTCAGTCGGGCGCGCGCTTTCTGGCCGTGATCTCGCTGCCGGAAGAGCTCGAACGTGTCGCACTTGAAGTTATCGACAGGCATTCCCCTGAAGAACTGTACAGTGACATTACTGTGCTCGCCGGTGCGCAGCTCGAGAAAGACGTTGCGGAAGCCCTGGGCGAAGACCTTCGCCTGCTGATTCCGGTCATTGTCGCCGTTACGCTGCTCGCCCTCTACATGGCTTTCGGCGACTGGCGCGCCCTGCTTCTTCCTTTTTTCGCAAGTTTCGCGTCTACCGTTACAACATTCGCGTTGTTTTCTTCGATGGGGATCACTATCAACCTCGTTACCCTGATCGCACTGCCCGTTGTGTTGATTGTCGGGCTTGCTAATAGCTGTCATTTTCTTGCGAAGTCATCCGCTCAGGCCGATAAGGAGCGTGACCGTGATGTCATCGTTCGAACCACGCTGCAGCGTGTCGGGCCACCCTTCTTTTACAGCACGCTGACGACGGCGATCGCACTCGCGTCGCTTGGCTTCAACGAGTTGCTGCCCATCGCAAACCTCGGCCTGTTGTCGGCCGCTGCACTAATCATTGTTTTTCTGTTAGTGCTGCTCGCTGCGCCGCTCCTGCTGCGTCTTTACCTGTCCGGGACGAGCAGTGGCCGCAGACCGTCGGCGCTGTTCGACCTCCTGTCCCGTGGGCTCGCAGCCTGGCGAGCTGCCATCAGTGCGTTACTTGTTCTTGCGTTGCTCGGCGGCGCGCTCTGCGTGCCTTTGCTGACGGTTAAGTCGAACCCTCGCGCCTTTATTCCAGACAACGCGCCTTTTTCGTCGGCGCTCAATTTGTTCGAGGACGAGTTTTACGTTTTTTCGCCGCTGCGCGTGCTGGTTGCGGTCGGCGGCGATGATCCGCTGCCGGGATTGCGGGCGGCGGGGTCTGTTCGTGAGGCACTGTCAGATCATGACGGCATACGGCATGTGGCCCTGCATCCGGCCGTGGGCTCGCCCAACGCCTATGTGCTCACCGCGCTGCTCGTGGACACCGGGT
>CALZHX010000020.1 GCA_945787435.1 uncultured Woeseiaceae bacterium | reverse complement strand
CGGCATAATTGATGGGCAGGACCTGGAATGCGAACAAAGCGAGCATCAAACTAATCACGCCAGCAACGCCGGGCAACACCATTCCAGGATTCGCAAATTCATAAATCAGACCATAAATCCCAATGAGCATCAGGATGTAGGCAACATTCGGGTCAGTAATAACGGCCAGCAGATTGGAACGCCAATCCGGCGCCATAACCTCGACAACGAGACCCGTCGTGTTCAAGACTTTCTCGCGACCGGCAACGTTGACGGAGCGCCCGTCTATTTGCGCCAAGAGATCAGGGATATCGCCAGCGATAAGATCGATCACATCGTTCGCCCGGGCAACTTCGGCAGTCAAGCTGGCGCCCTCGCGCACCGCTTGTTCCGCCCACTCGGCGTTGCGCCCACGCATTTCGGCCAGCCCGCGAATATACGCAACCGCATCGTTGACAATCTTTTTCGTCATCGCGTCCTGCTGGCCTGTCCGAAAGCCGCAGCGGCCGGCATCCTGCCGGGTCAGTCAGCAAATGCGGCACTCGCGCTATTGCCGGGATTGGGTGTTGAGCCACGGAACGAGACTGTGGAACAACAAGCCGTGGAGAATCTTTCGGCTTGGCTGGAGCAGTTCACCTCGGTGGTCTGTCTTGCCGGTCCTGATGTATTACTGGTGGAGATTGCAGGCAGCCTGCGCCTCTACGGAGGGCTTTTAAGCCTGCGCCAGCAGATTGCTGCAGGGCTTGCGCAGCAGGGCTTCACAGCGTCGCTGGCCATTGCACCGACACCGCTCGCGGCGACCTGGCTCGCAAAAGGCGGGCGTCGCGCGTGTATTCGTGAACCTGCAAACATCGCGGCAGCGTTGCGTACTCTGCCGCTTACCTGTCTCGGCTGGCCCACTGCGGTTTGTGAGTCCCTGGCCGGCATGGGAGTTCGCAGCATTGGCGATTGCCAGCGCTTGCCAAGAGAGGGCTTTGCCCGACGCTTCGGGCCACAACGCCTGCTCGAGCTCGACCGGGCCCTGGGCCGCTTGCCGGATCCGCGCACGAGCTGGCGTGCACCCGAGCGTTTTTGTGCCGACTATGAAATGACGGAGGAACAAAGCGATCGTGAATTGCTGCTCGTGATCTGCCAGGAGTTATTACAGTCCCTCGAGCGGTTTCTGCTGACCCGGCAGCTAGGGGCGCAGTCACTCCTTTTTACTCTTTACCACTTGAATAGCTCTTCCACAAAGGTTCAGCTTGGCTGTGTCGAGGCAGAGCGCTTGAGCGCGCGCTGGTTTGATTTGCTGCGCATACAGTTCGAGAAACTGACATTGCCGGAAGCCGTGATAGCGGTGCGATTGGAGGGTGGTCGCGCACAAGCACTGCATGCCGAGTCAGGGCGTTTGGTGTTCAGCGGCAAGAAAGCCAGCAAGGGGATACGGTTTTCGATCGCGCAGCTGGCCGAACGGCTGGTGGCGCGTGTCGGTAACCAGTCGGTGGCCGGCGTAACAACCGTTGCTGAGCATCGTCCACAGCTGGCCTGGCAACCCCGCAGCCTGTTAGCCGATAAGACCGGCGACATCCTGTTGGCGGTCAGGGAGAACCTGCAACGGCCGCTCTGGATGTTGCCCGAGCCTGCTTTGTTATCAGTCGAGCAGGGTTATCCGCTGCACCAGGGGCGCCTGCAAATTCTCGATGGGCCTGAGCGGCTCGAGACCGGGTGGTGGGATGAAGACAGTATCGCGCGCGACTATTACACCGCGGTTAATCCGCGCGGTATGCGTCTGTGGGTATTTCGTAACCGTAATCGCAATGCCGACTGGTACCTGCACGGCTTTTTCGGGTGAGCTATGCCGAACTGCACGCACTCAGTAATTTCACCTTCCTGCGCGGTGCATCTCATCCTGAGGAACTGGTCGAGACAGCCGCGGCGTTAGGCTACGAAGCACTTGCCATCACTGACGAGTGTTCGATGTCGGGTATCGTGCGCGCGCACACCGCGGCGAAAGAGCACGGCCTGAAGAAACTCATCATAGGTTCCGAGTTGCGCTTAAGGAGCGGGCGCAAGCTTGTTGTGCTGGCACAGAACCGGTCCGGCTATGCCGCACTTTGCGAGTTGATCACCAAGGCCAGGCGTGCCGCTGAAAAGGGCTCCTACGAATTGACGCGGCTTGCGTTCGAGGACGGTCTACCAGGCTGTATCGTGCTCTGGGTGCCGGATGAGAGGTTCTCACTCGATGTTGAGGACCACTGGATACGCGAGACATTCCGTGATCGCCTGTGGATTGCCGTCGAGTTACTGGCCGATGGCCGGCAACGCGAGAAACTGGCCAGCCTGGTTGAGGAGGGCCGCAGGCTCAAAGTGCCACTTGTCGCCTGCGGTGATGTGCACATGCACAGTCGCGCACGCAGGATCGTGCAGGACGCGCTCACGGCAATACGTGAAGGTGTTACGGTTGATAACGCCGGGTTTGCGCTGTACCCGAACGGCGAGCGGCACTTGCGTTCGCTGGAAGTACTTAAGCATGTCTATCCACAGGCATTGCTCGATGAAACTTTGTGCATTGCAGAGACCATCGACTTTTCGCTCGATGAACTGCGTTATGAATACCCCGATGAAATTGTTCCTGACGGCGAGACGCCGGCGAGTTATTTGCGACACCTGACAGAACAGGGCATGCAAAGGCGCTGGCCGGGTGGTGCGTCACGCAAGGTCATCAAGCTCATCGAACACGAGCTCGAACTCATCGCAGACCTCGAGTACGAGCCGTATTTTCTGACGGTTTACGACATCGTAGCGTATGCCCGTTCACAGGCTATTCTTTGCCAGGGCCGCGGGTCCGCAGCGAACTCGGCCGTGTGTTATTGCCTCGGTATTACCGAAGTCGACCCGGACCGCATGGCCATGCTCGTCGAGCGGTTTATTTCGAAAGAGCGCAATGAGCCACCGGACATCGATGTCGACTTCGAGCATGAACGTCGTGAAGAAGTCATACAGTACATCTACGAGAAGTACGGTCGGGAGCGAGCCGCACTTGCCGCAACAATTATCACGTATCGGCCACGTAGTGCGCTGAGAGACGTCGGAAAGGCGCTGGGTCTGAGTGAATTGCAGGTCAGTCGAATGGCGCGCTCGATGCAGTGGTGGGACGGTCAACGTATCGATGACAGTCGCGTTCTCGAAGCCGGTCTCGATCCAGAGAGTCCGATCGTTAAGCGTCTTTTGTACCTGGTCAGGGAGATGCTGGGGTTTCCGCGGCATTTATCGCAGCACGTCGGTGGTTTCGTAATCTCGAATGGCCTGTTGTCGGAACTCGTGCCGGTCGAGAACGCCGCGATGCCAGACCGCACTGTCATCCAGTGGGAAAAAACCGATCTCGAAGATCTCGGTTTGCTCAAGGTCGATGTGCTTGGGCTTGGCATGCTGACGGCGATTCGTCGCAGTTTCGATTTGCTGCATAAATTCGACGGTCGTGTGCTGACGCTGGCCACGGTACCGGCTGAGGACCCGCTTGTTTACGACATGATCTGTGCCGGTGACACGATGGGTGTATTCCAGATCGAATCGCGTGCACAGATGGCCATGTTGCCGCGCCTGCGGCCGCGTTGTTATTACGATCTCGTTATCGAGGTGGCGATCATTCGTCCCGGCCCGATCCAGGGTGACATGGTGCACCCATACCTGCGTCGGCGAAACGGTGAAGAAGCGGTGGACTATCCAAGTGAGGACGTCAAAGGTGTGCTGCAACGTACGTTGGGAGTGCCGATATTCCAGGAACAGGTCATGCAGCTTGCGGTTGTCGCGGCAGGATTTACGCCAGGGGAGGCTGACCGGCTCAGACGCGCGATGGCGGCATGGAAGCGCCGTGGTGGGCTGGGGACGTTTGAAGAGAAACTGATTACAGGCATGCGTGAGCGCGGCTACGAGGAAGAGTTTGCGCGCCAGATCTTTCGCCAGATCGAAGGTTTTGGTGAGTACGGTTTTCCCGAGT
>CALZHX010000019.1 GCA_945787435.1 uncultured Woeseiaceae bacterium | reverse complement strand
GTCAACAAAGAATCCCGTCCTCGGCCTCCCCGGACCTCACCGATGATCGGGGGACCGGCACGACGGGGTGATTGTCGACCGAAGTAAAGCGCAGCGTCAGCGAGCCATGAGGGAGATAACATCCCGAGTGCCGTGTCGTGCGACCGAGCCCGGTGTCGGGCCTGTGTGATGACGCCGAGTGCCGTGTCGTGCGCTAAGTTTCGGGCGCGTACCCGGTGCCGGAACTGTGTGCACAGCACGAGTATTTGTTCATAATCGGCGTCATGAATCCGACCAAGTTGCTGCAATTTTTTGATGCTCGCAAGGAACGCGAAGAGTCGCTCGTGCTCGTTACTGTGTTCGAGACCGAGGGCTCGACTTACAGCAAGCCAGGCGCACAAATGCTCGTGGATCAAAATGGCGTATTTCGCGGCATGTTGTCGGGCGGGTGCCTCGAGGGAGACCTGGCGGTGCGCGCGCAACAGGTTCTGGAGAGCGGGCATGCGCAGTCAGTGACCTATGATCTGGGTCGGGACGATGACGAATTGTGGGGCATGGGTGTCGGCTGCGACGGCCTGATGCGTATGGTATTGCAGCCAATCCGGCCTCAGGATGGTTACAAGCCATTCGTCGACATCGCCGATATCTGGCGTGGCGATACAGCAAGAAAGATCTCGATCGAGGTCAATGCCGAGGGTGTGGACGAGATCGTCGTACTCGTTGAACCGCCCCCACAGATTCTCGTGCTGGGTGCCGGCCTCGATGCAGAACCTGTCGTGCGCTTCGCTGCGGAACTCGGCTGGCGTTGCACCGTGACTGATCATCGCCAGGCCTATGTAGACACGGGCGATTTCGACGCGGCCGTTGCATGTCGCTGCGTACCCGTTGGAGAGCTGGACGCAACGCTGGACCTGTCGAGTTTTGACGCGGCCGTCGTGATGAGTCACCACCTGGTAAGTGATCGCGGCTATTTGCAACAGCTGGCCGACACGGACATTGGCTCCATTGGTCTGCTTGGTCCTGCGCGGCGACGGGAGCGCTTGTTGGCGGATCTTGGAACGTCAGCGGAAAAACTGCGATCGCGGCTCTACGGCCCGGCCGGTCTCGATCTCGGGGGCAGGGGGCCAGCGCCGATCGCTCTCTCGATCGTCGCGCAGATACAGGAAAAACTAGCGGCGGGCTAGTTGATTTTCGGCGGATCGCCCGGGAAAAACACGCGGATAATCAGATCACCCAACTCTGCAATCTGTTCGTCACTGTCCAGATCGATATTGCTCGTGCTCTTGAGTTCGAGCTTGAGAGCGATCAACCCGCCGGCACACACCCGGATCATGTTGAAGAGCATTGCCGGGCTGCCTTGCGGTGCGACCCCGATGCTCTGGAGATTGGCCAGGGCCTTGTGGACTTCGTCGAACATCGGCCTCAGGGGATTATCAGTTAGCCACTGCATACGTTCATGTTCGCCGTTCGCCTCCTGCAGGATGATGCGATGCAGAGCCGGCTGGCTGCGGGAATAGTGCAGATATGTGCGCACAAAAGCCTCGGCTTTGGCCTTCGGTTCCGCGTCGGGAATCTCGGCCATGGCCTTGACGAGCGATATGTTGAAATCGCGAAAAATACGGTCGGTGGCGGCGCGCCACAACTGGTCCTTGTTCTTGAAATGGTAGGTAATCAGAGGATGGTGAACGCCGGCGCGATCGGCAATATCGCGAGTGGACGTGCCCTTGAAGCCGTTTTCGGAGAATGCCTCGATAGCGGCGTCGAGCAATTTCTGCTGCGTCACGACGCTCCGTTGTTGTTGTTTTCGTTCGGGTTTTTCGGCTATTTCGGCGATCTCGGCGTTCAAGAAAAGCTCCCCAATCTAGGCTTATGAACACTCAAGATTATATTGATCTTTGGAACTAGTCCACTTTGGAAAAAAATTTTCCGATTGGTCAGTTGTGGCGTCTCATTCGATCGCGAACATCATGCGCACGGCGGCACGCTTCTGAATCGCAACACCGTTTTCGATAACGGGTTCGAACTCCCAGTCCTCGACCGCGTTAGTGGCTGAATTAACGAAAGTATCGCCCGGATTTGAATCACGAATCGAGATGTCGGTGACCGTGCCGTCGATATCTACAGTGAACAGCACGTCAACCCAACCTGACAAGGCGCGCCGTTGTGCTGCACGAGGATATTTCGGAGCAACGTAACGGGTCCGCCGCAATGAACTGACAGCGACAGGACTCGGGTTGACGGCTGCAGGAGCAGGCGCCGTTTGCTGTTGTGTCGCAACGTTGGCTTGCACGGCATCCTCTGCAGTCTCAACTGCATCGCCGCCGGCACCGGCGAGCGCAATAGCGACACCAGCGCCCACGTCGTTCGCGGCCGATTCTTCAACAACCGGCTCCGTTACGCTCTGCGATACGGCCTGTTCCGGCCGTTGGACGGGCAACTCCTGGCTGGCCTGCTGAGCGATGACTGCCTGTTCAGCAGCAGCCCGGTCCTCAGCTGCGCGACGTTCGGCGGCCGCTTGCTCAGCTGCGGCTTGCTCAGCTGCGGCTTGCTCAGCTGCGGCTTGCTCAGCGGCAGCTTGTTCCGCTGCAACGCGCTCTTGCGTCGCTCTATCGGCGTCCGCTTGTTCTGCTGCGATGCGCTCTTGCGCCGCTCTATCGGCGGCCGCGCGATCGGCAGCGGCTTTGTCGGCAGCGGCACGAATCTCTTGCTGGCGGCGATCCCGCGCATCAGACAAAGCAGCAGTCGAGGCAACAAGGTCGCCGCTTGACGGGTCAAGGCGGCGTGCGTCAGAGAGTAATGCTTCGGCGTTGTCGAAGTTTCCGTTGTCAATTTGCTCACGTGCCTGTAGCACAAGCTTGCTCGCAACGACGACCAGCCCCTGGTCTGCCGCCGTATTTCCCGGGTTTCTGGTGAGAGCAAGCTCGAAGTAGTAGCGCGCGTTATCGTTGGACGGCGCGATCAGTTTGCCCTCTTCGAGACGTGCATTTGCTTGTGCAATGACGTCATCGACGCGCTGCATGCTCAATGCTGCTTTCAGTTCGTCTTCAACTATATTGATTTCGGATCGATCCGGGACGATCAGAGCCTGGGCCGCTGTGATCTGTGTTTGTGCGTCTTCAAATCGAGAATCACGAATCGCAGCTCGCGCTTCAACCATGTGGTCTCGCAGCTGCATCTGAGTCACTTGTGCGTTCAGGAACGGCAGGCGTGGGTTGTCCGGGCTGGCCAGTGCGACACCCTGCAAAGCGGCCTGCGCATCGTCGACACGTCCTTCCAGCATCGCTGACTCAGCCAGTCCGATTGCCTGTCCGATCACCGCGTCCAGCCCCTGCTGTGCTACGGGATCTCCCGGTGCGACTTCGAGTGCGGACCGATACAGCTCTATCGCATTGTAGCCCGGCGGACTGACTATTCGGCCGGCATTTGCGGCGAGCTGTGCCTCATCAATCAGTTCGTCGACGCTGAGGTTCTCGGGAAGGACAACCTCGGTCTCAAAAACAGATTCATCAGGTGCAGATTCCTCCGCAGCCCCAACCGGCGCTTCCGCAACGGGCTCGCCCGTAGCTGAATCGATCGCCGTCTCGTCAGACCCGCCAAACAACCAGAAGCCAAGTCCGGCTACGACAATTAGTGCGGCCGCACCCATGCCAAGTAGCTTCGGATTCTCGAGAAGTGAACCGCCTGACCCCGCCGCAACAGGCTCGATGTTCATCGCCGAGGATCCCGCAGATGATTCTGCGGCTGCAGTCTTGTCTTTGCGTTTGGGAAGAAGGTTCTTCGTAACCGTCTCGACAATACCGGTCATTGTTTCGGTGAAGCTCGTGTCGGCATCGCCAAACGCATCCGACAGGCCTTCCTCAACGTGTGACAGTGCTTCGTCGCGTTTCGGCACGATCGTCGATGTTGATTCGACTTTCGCCTTCTCGACCGGGGCGGCTTTCGGCTTCTTCGGTGCTTTCGCAGCCGGTGTCGCATTGACCGGTCTCGATTTGGCCGGTTCGGGTTTCTTCTGCACGGGAGCAGGCTTCGGCTTGGGAGCAGCAGCCGGCTTTGGCTTTGGCCCGGGTTTGGGCGCCGGGGCTGGTGCTGCCGCAGCGTCGCCCACTATTTTGAACGCTGAGTCCGGAGCTTCGAGATGATGCTTTACAGAGGCCTCAATGGCGAGGCGCGAGCGACCCGGCGATACCGGCTTCAGCAGGAAGCGATATACCTTGCCGCGATTAATCAAATCCATCAGCATTTCGCCGTCATCACGACGGCCGGCGACGATGGCGACAAGCCGAGGCGATGACGAACGCAGATGCATCGCCAGTTTTTCCACATTGGCGCCGACCATTGCAGCGTCGATGACCGCGACGCCAACCTTTTTCTTGCGAATGGCTTCGTCCGCCTGCGAAATCGTGTTCGCATAGATCACGTTGTGCAGGCCGCGTGCAGATTCCCGGACCGTCGCAAGGAACTCTTCGTCCTGTGTGAGAACCAGTACGTCGACGGAGCTGGCGCCGATATCGGCAGCCGCAGAGATCTTCTTTGGGTTCAGCGCCGGCATGCGCCCGGTACCATCAGAGATGATTGTCGAACCATTCTCGGACGTTTCCATGATGATGTGCTCGCCGACGGGCTCGTCAGGGCTCGCTGTCGTGTCGTTAGCCGATTCCGCCAGCGCAATGAGGCGTGCCTGACGCGTCGCGTTGTCAATCAGGCTTTTCAACGAATCTGCGCTGACATTGCCACGCACAACCTGGAAAACTTCCTGATCACCGACGAGCGCTTCAAGGCCATCTTCCGCATTGCCTGCGAGCAGGATGCCGATAGTGTCGGGTGAACGCTTCTTGGCTTCACGCAGCGCTTCGAGACCACTCATCCCCGGAAGCGTCTGGGCCGAGACGATCACATCGATCTGGATCTGACCGAGTGTGGTGAGTGCCTCAGTGCCACTGGTTGCACAATGCACTGTGTAACGATCATTGAACCCGGAACTCAGGGTATCCAGGGTACTTTGTTCGCTATGCAGTAATAGCACCTGTTTCTTGAATTGCTCCAGCGACACTCGACGACCTCCATTGCTTTATGTCTAATCGCACGCGTAGTCCTTGCGTTGACGGAGTATATCGTCGCGATACCGCGGAATTGTTGGGCCGGGGGCTTCGGTTTTCGAATCTGTGACACGGCGCACATTCAAACTGTAGGCCGCATCACATTTGGGCTGCAGCGACAAGCGCCGAATTGGGATTAGCGTCTTTCTTGCGCTTCTCGCGACAGATTTGCGATGGCATCCTCGAGCGACAGAACGGACTGTTGTTTAGAGCCGAGACGACGCATAGCGACGTTGCGTTCGTCGACTTCGCGCTGGCCGACGGCCAGCAGCACAGGAATTTTCTCGACGCTGTGTTCACGCACCTTGTAGGAAATCTTCTCGTTGCGAATGTCGGATTCAGCTCGCAAGCCTGCTGCTCGAAGTGCCTCGGTAACTTCTTCGGCATAGTCGTTGGCGTCCGAAGTTATCGTCAGCACCCGGACCTGGACCGGGGCGAGCCACAAAGGAAGGTTGCCTGCGTGATGCTCGATTAGTATGCCGGTAAAGCGCTCCAGCGAGCCAAAAATTGCGCGGTGAAGCATGACAGGCGTGTGCTTGTCGCCGTCCTCCCCAATGTAAGTTGCGCCGAGCCGGCCCGGCATGTTCAGGTCAACCTGCAGCGTGCCGCATTGCCAGTCCCGCCCGATGGCGTCGCGCAGGACGAACTCTAGTTTCGGCCCGTAAAATGCGCCTTCACCCGGGTTGTGGGTGTACTCAAGGCCGGAGACTTCGAGAGCCTTGAGGAGTGCCGCTTCCGCCTGATCCCAGACAGCATCTTCGCCGACGCGAACGTCCGGACGGTCGGCGAACTTGATGCGCACGTCGTCGAAACCGAATGCTGAATAGATTTCAAGAAGTTGCCGGCATACAGCAATGGACTCTTCTGTGATCTGCTCCGCGGTACAAAAAATATGCGCATCGTCCTGCGTGAACGCGCGCACGCGCATCATGCCGTGCAATGCTCCGGAAGGTTCGTAGCGGTGGCACTTGCCAAACTCAGCGAGCCGCAGGGGCAGGTCGCGATAACTCGTAATGCCCTGTTTAAAAACCTGGATGTGGCCCGGGCAGTTCATCGGCTTGATCGCGTACTGGCGTCCATCGACCGTCTCAGTCGTGAACATATTGTCGCCAAAGGCCTGCCAGTGCCCGGATGCTTCCCACAGGGAGCGATTCATGATCTCCGGTGTGTTTACTTCGCGATATCCAGCTGCAGCCTGCTGCTCGCGCATGAAGCCGATAAGGCTTTGAAACAGGGTCCAACCCTTCGGATGCCAGAATACGGCGCCCGGCGCCTCTTCCTGGAAATGGAACAGGTCCATGACTTTGGCGAGGCGGCGATGATCGCGCTTCTCGGCCTCCTCCAGCCTTTGCAGGTACAGGCGCAGCTGCTTCGGATTGGACCACGCCGTGCCGTAGACGCGCTGCAGCATCTCGTTGTTGGAGTCGCCGCGCCAGTAAGCGCCGGATACGTGCGTCAGCTTGAATGCCGTACCGAGCTTGCCGGTAGACGGCAGGTGCGGTCCGCGGCACAGGTCAATGAAGTCGCCCTGGCGATACAGCGTGATCGATTCACCGGACGGAATGCTGGCGATGATCTCGGCCTTGTATTCTTCGCCGATGCCACGAAAAAACTCGACCGCTTCGTCACGATCCCAGACCTCACGTTCAATCGTCTCGTCACGATTGACGATATCCTGCATGCGCTTCTCGATGATCGCGAGGTCTTCATCGGTGAAGGGCTCAGCGCGCGCGAAGTCATAGTAGAAGCCATTCTCGATCGCAGGACCGATCGTGACCTGGGTGTCTGGCCACAGCTCTTTGACGGCCTCGGCGAGCACGTGTGCCGCATCGTGGCGTAACAGTTCGAGCCCGTCGTCCGTGTCCCGGGTGACGATCTCTAGCTGCACATCGCTGCCGATTTCGCGTGTCAGGTCGTACATTTCGCCGTCGACTTTGACGGCCACGGCATCGCGCGCCAGGCCCTTGCCAATGCTGGCGGCAATCTCGGCACCGCTGGTGGCAGCGTCAAACTGCCGGACGGATCCGTCGGGTAGAGTAATGTTTGGCATCGCTCGATCTGGTTGTTGTCAATTGAGTGGCCCATGGCCACGGCGCGCTATTGTACCCAAATTAACGTGTCTAAACCCCAGCAAAGTTGCGTAGAATAGCGCCCCGTCTGATTTAGCCAAGAAAAGCCTATGAGCGACTCCCCGGGGCGGGACTTTATCCGCCAGATCATCTTTGAGGACCTCGAGTCCGGCAAGCACGATGAAATCGTGACACGGTTCCCGCCGGAACCGAATGGCTACCTGCATGTTGGCCATGTCATGTCGATCTGCCTTAACTTCGGCGTCGGCGAGGAGAACGACGGTCGCACCTTCCTGCGCTTCGACGACACAAATCCGGGCAAGGAAAAAGAGGAGTATGTTCGGGCCATCGAGCACGACGTACATTGGCTCGGTTTCGACTGGGGTGACCGACTGACACACGCGTCCGATTACTTCGACGGCATCTATGAGGCGGCAGAGAATCTTATCGAGAAGGGCGTTGCCTATGTCGACAGCCTGAGTGCCGAAGAGATTCGCGAACACCGCGGCACGCTGACAGAACCGGGCAAGAACAGCCCGCATCGCGATCGCAGTGTCGAGGAAAATCTCGACCTGTTCCGCCGCATGCGCGCCGGCGAGTTTGAGGACGGCGCGCACGTACTGCGTGCCAGGATCGATATGGCTTCGCCGAATATGAATCTCCGCGATCCGGCCCTTTACCGAATTCGTCACGTTGACCACCAGCGCACAGGCAGCAAGTGGTGCATCTACCCGATGTACGACTTTGCGCACACGCTGTCCGATGCCTTTGAAGGCATCACGCATTCGCTCTGTACGCTCGAATTCGAAGATCACCGGCCGCTCTACGACTGGTTCCTGGATCAGCTGAGGCCAGAGCACCGACCACGACAGATCGAGTTCTCACGATTGAATCTCGCTTACACGATCACGAGTAAACGAAAGCTCAACATGTTGATCGAGAATGGAGTCGTGTTGGGATGGGACGATCCGCGTATGCCCACGATTGCCGGCATGCGCCGCCGTGGATATCCGGCCGCGGCCGTGCGGGATTTCGTCAGGCGTGGTGGTGTGACCAAGAAAGACAAACTGATCGAGATGGGTGTGCTCGAGAATT